>JAGLPW010000172.1 GCA_023137125.1 Candidatus Cloacimonadota bacterium
CCCTTTTATGTCAAATTAATTGTTATATATTTTATGCTTTTTTTATTTATTGGCTATTGACTAAAACTGAGAATCCACCTCGGTGCTTATCTGATGCTGATTCACATAATCTGACCATACACTTAAAGTTTCCAAAGACAACCTTATTTTTGCTTTTTTTGTGTGGGCACCTATATGTGGAGATAAAACGACATTTAAATTATTTGCGAATTTCTTCAATTTCCAGGGTTCTTCTGCAAAAACATCAGAGGCAAAACCAATTATATTTCTTTCCCGTATCCCTTTTTCAACAACTGACTCATTTACTATTTTTCCTCTAGATGTATTCACTAACCAGATTGGATTTATTAAACTATCCAGTACTTTCTCATCAAAATAATTCTCTGTCTTATCAGTTAAAGGACAATGATATGTAAGCAAATTACACCACTCGATTCCTTCCTTATATATAAGGGACTCGATATTTTTCTGTTTCCATTCAGAAATCGAAAGATATGGATCGACTCCTTTAACTTGAGCACCTAGATGTTGCAAAGCATTTGCTACTCGCGTACCAACCCTTCCTACACCAACAACCAGAACTTTAAGATCGGATATTTCCCAATTGAGCGTGAAGTCTTTTTCCCAATTACCTTTTAGTACTTGATCTTTACAAATTTGAGTCTGTTTGATTAATGAAAAGATAAATGATAACGTTTGCTCATATGCTGAGAAAGCATTTGCTTCAGGCGTATTACAGACAATCACCTTCTTTTTCTGAGCTTCAATAATATCAATATTATCAAATCCGGAACCTGCGCGAATGATCATTTTAAGATTTGGGAATTCAACGAATTTATCTTTGTTAAAATTCGTTTTTGTTCTGATTATTATAATTGCAATTTCATCGTTTGAATCGAGATTCTCAGTAAAAAAAGAACTCCAACCTTTCTTTAGGATCTCTTCCCAGAAAAGATCCGGCATTGGTTCCATTACAAGAGTTTTCATTCACTAATCCATCTGTAAATAATCATTTTTGTATGAAACATAATTCTGTGCTGATTTATAAATATTTGCTATCTCGTCTTTATTGAGTTGACGTACAACTTTTGCTGGAATTCCCATTATCAAACTTTTGGGAGGAAATTTCTTGTTTTGAGTTACAATTGAACCGGCTGCCACCATTGATTCTTCTCCGATTTTGCACCCATCAAGTAGAGTCGCGCTCATACCAATCAGGCAAGCGTTCCCTATCTTGCACCCATGAAGTGTAACACTGTGTCCAACCGTAACATCATTTCCAATAACTGTAGGATAACCACCTTCGGTTCCTATTAGAGCATGTGTAACGTGTATAATGCTCAGATCCTGAATATTAGAGCGATCACCTATTTTAATATAATTAGCATCTCCACGTACAACGCTGCCAAACCAAACTGAGCTATCTTTCCCAATTTCACAACGCCCAATAACCATTGCATTTTCTGCAATCCAGGTTTTCTCACCTATCTTCGGTGAATATTCTAAATAATTTTTTAACATGTTTCCTTTTTTATATTTTTTCTACCGTTTTAAAATGTATTTTTGCTACTTCATTCAGTCTATCTTTAGTGAATTTTTTTGCAAATTCTTTGCCAATCTTTATCACCTTCTCAGATGCTCCTTTTGGAAACTCCAATTGATACTTTCGAGAAAGTAATGAAATACTTTGAAGGAAATGATATCGTGCAATAATAGAAGCAGCCGCAACTGCGATGTCTTCCTCAGCTTTTATCTTATGAACAAGCTTAACATTCTTCATATCCTTCAATGACCCGATTAGAACCTTATCGCTGGCAAATTTATCTACAACCGCTCCTTCGAATTTATGCTTTTCATTCAAATTTAAGATAACTCGTGCATGCATCCAGGCTAACATTTCGTTCAACTTTTTATTTCCCTTACGAAACTTTGAGTAGAGTTCATTATACTTTGCAGGCTGCAAAATTAAAACCTCAATATTGTTCTTATAATTCTGATAAAGTTTCTCTGCTATCTTTATCAATTCAGAATCACTTAATAACTTACAATCCTTAATCCCTATTTTCTTTAGATTCGCAGCATCATTCTCTTTCACGATAAAACCACAAACAACTAAAGCTCCGAAGAAATCTCCTTTCCCCGATTCATCGGTTCCTGCCCATATTTTCCAATTATGATCTTTTTGAGCAGTATCCGGTTTTTGCTGTAGAATTTGTTGCATTATAAAACGAAGTGGATTTTTGGGTGATCCACCTATAATAGTAGAAATGCCTTTCTTTTTAGATGAATAAACATTTATAGGGATGTCGTTATCTCCCTTTTCAAATTTGAGTTGCACCCCATAATTTATCTCTTTTTCATCCGATAAAGTAAGTCCAAATGCTTTTGCTTTCTCAATAATTTCAGCAACAAACTCCATTAGAATTGGGATCATTCTTGTCCTTTTTCTACAACAACTACATTTCCAAAAACCACATCTATGTTTAGCATTAAGTAATTTTCACCTTCTACAAAGGCGGGAGTTTTGTAATTTGAATCACCAAAAAAATTAATGTTGCGATGCGGTAATTTGCAGTCAGCAAAAACCGAGCTTATGTTTATCTTCATTGGTTTCTGTGGATCAATAAGCAAATTCCCACTCCCAAATATGACATTGACTTCAACTTTTTGGCTACTTTCAGAAATATCGATATTTGAAAGATCAATACTACTTTGCCCGAATATCACATTATACTCACCTCCGCTTTCACTCATTGTAACATCTGAACTTCTAAACATAGAAAAATTACTTTCATTTTTAAAAGCCTGACGCCCAAGAAGTAATTTTACTCCAAAATAGATAATAACTAGTGCAAAAACGATGCGAAAAATTGGAATATCAAGATTGAATACCGCTCTCAAGATCATTGATACTCCGAATAGAACCAACATTACACCCCAAAATAGACCGCTGAATAAAAATGGCATTTTCACCTCTCCTCCTTGATTTTCTCAAAGATAATTTTTACTTTTTCATTAATTTCTTCAAATGTATTTTTATAATATTCAATATCTTTTCCAATGGGATCTGCAACATCATTGTTAAAACCAGCATATTCGGAAAGTGTATATACTTTGGAAGCTGAAGCAGGATAAAGCTGTAAAATTTTATTTTTATGTTTCAATGTCATCGTAAGAACTAACCAGCTTTTTCTCAGGTTTTCTTCATTCAATAATGTTGATTTATGCCCCGATGCATCGATTCCATTTAAAGCAAGAACACGATCTGAATTTTCTGATATCGGCATACCCTCTGCCACAAACCCAGCTGAAGCAACTCTGAATTTAAGATCTTCTTTAGTTATTATTCTTTTAGCTAAGTATCCTGCAATGGGACTGCGACAGGTATTGCCGGTGCATACAAATAGTATTTGTGGTAACTGATAACTCAATTCTATTTCAGAAAACGGGATACTTCCATCACGAATTAGATTTATTATATCACCTGAGAATTCAATAATAGTAGATGGTTTGTTGTTATCTACTTTAGCGTCATCGGGTAGAATTGCAAGATCGAACCAGCTTTTAAACCGAGCTAAAATTTCATCTAAATTTTGAATCGGGTTCCCACCAGATATATTTACACTTGTGCTTATTATGGGTTGATCCAAATTCTTAATAAATTCTCGCAATAGTTTATTGGTTGGAATTCTGAAAGCAACCTTGCCATTTTGGGAAATATACTGGAATCTAGGATCAGGAACTTCCAAAATAACGGACAACTCTCCAGGCAAATATTGCTGTAAGATACGATGAATTTCAGGAGTTATTTGCACATCAAATCTTTTTAACCAATCGATATCCGGGATAAGGGCAATATAACCACTTTTATCTTTCCGATTTTTCAAGAAATTGATTTTTGCAATAGCTTCCTTATTGAACGCAGAACAGCCAATTCCGAACATGCTTCCAGTGTAATGTAGAAAGATTGCACTTTTTTCAATTTTGTGTTTGGAAAGTTCATTGTAAATCTTCATTATTCCAAATACTCTAACGGATTTACCGGAGTCCCTCTTTTCCTTAATTCAAAATGAACACTCGGAACTTCCGCTGAACCGGTCATTCCGGAAAGAGCAATAACTTGATTTCTTGAGATCCTTTCTCCTTTGGAAACCAGCAGTTTACTGTTGTGGGAATAGAGAGTGTGAAAGCCATTCTGATGATCGATCACAACAAGTTTGCCAGCACCGTTATACCATTCAGCAAATGCGATCACACCATCATCCACAGCTATAATATCAGATCCTACTGCAAGCCCAATATCAATTCCATTATTCATTAAACTAACTTTATATAGGTCGCTCTTCTGCTCACCATACTGTTTTACAATTGTTCCATTTGCCGGCCAGATCAATTTTGGAGTTGAAAATTTAAATGAATAACCGTCAGAGATGATATTCGTCTGTAATTTAGTAATCAGTTCATCTAAAGCAGTAGCTTGTGATCTTAATTCATCTACTCGTTGTCTGGCTGCTTTTTTTTCTTGCTCGTAATCAGAAAGTTTCTCATGTAATGAAGCAACCTGACTGGAATATTTTTTCCTCTTTTTATTTGTTACAATACGCGTCCAGATCAAATCTTCATATATTTTTGTACCTTTTTTCTTTTTCTTCTCCAATCCTGTTTTTGCATCATCTCTTGTATTGATTTCGGCAGTTGTTTGCTGAATAATCGAGCTCAAGAGCTTTGTATCCATTTTTTTTTCAGGATAGATAATACTAAGATAATGGGCCAGACAAAGTTTGTTGAATTCAAGTTCACAAAGATCATGCAGATCGCCCAACTCTTGATTTGTAAGATCAAGTTTATTCATTGTTACATCTAATTTGCTTTTTGCAGTACTTTCGGATTTTTTTAATCGTTTGATCTTTGCCTCAGCTTTACTCTTTTTAGATTTTGTTGAACTTATATCTTCTTTAGTACTTTGTGTTTTTTGTTCAACTTCCTGGATAAGTTTGCTTTCTTCATCAATTTTTTTATTCAGTTCGTCCAACTGCTGTTTTTTCTGATCAAGATTCTGAGCAAACGCAGAAGCACTCAGCAACAAACATAATCCAATTAATTTTATTTTTAACATTTTACCTATCACATCCATTTAACGCTCTTATGGATTAGTTTGTGATCGAATGGTTTTGTGTCAAGTTTGAAGGTTTGCTGCATGTTTTCTTCTTAGTGGGTACAATTATTTTAATCCCAATCTAGTAACCTTTTTTCACCTTCCGTTTTCCTGATTTCTGTAATATCCTGCCCCACTTCCAAGGTACCAAAATATTTCCCTTTTTTATCTCTAACTGCAAAGTAACGAATGAAAATAAATTTCCCTTTCATTTGAAAGTGGAATGAAGCTTCATCTTCAGTTCCAACTTTGAAAGTATCCAATATTTTCTCAACTATGTGCACACTTTCGGGAGGATGACACTTTTGAACTTTACGTCCTATAATTGCGGGTGAACGTGGAAAAAATCTATCTTTAGGATTAGAAAAATAGCGTACTTCATCATTCTCATCAATAAAGGTAAGATCAAGCGGGATTGTATTTAGGATCAGTTCCAATTGCTGTTGGTTTAAACTTCCCGTTTCAGTTTGGAAAAATACTTTAGCCAGATCAACAAGATTTTCCATTGGAACGGAAATAGATTTGCTTTTTCTTTTTGGAGGTGTTATGTAGGAAAAGCCAATTTCATAACTTTGTTCATGGATCTTGCGCCAGTCAATTGCAGTAAGCGTTTCCATCGCCACGGGATATATAACAAGTTCTTCCTTGAAGATCATGCCATACATTAAGAAGAATACTTCACCAAGTAATTTGAAGATATCTGTATTGAAGTCTTCATTTTCTGCAAGTATATTCTTTAACGCTTTTAGTTTCATTCGAATGTCATCGTGGATAGACCACATTACAGAAAGTGGTCGACAGTTTTCCCAGGTTTTTTCTAGAAAGGGAAAGAGAATGTTTTCTTTGCGTATATAATGCTGTTCCATCAAGAAAAGCTCTTTAACTTGATTTTCAACTTTTACATAATCCCTATCATGAAGGCTCTCTTTTATTTTATTAAGCACCTTTTCTAATTCACGATTTTCCTGCATCAGGTAATAAAGTGCATGACCTTCCTGCGGTTTTTCCCATTCGTATTTTTTTAAGTGATCATAAATCACATTCATCACTTTTTCAATTTTCTCTTTGATCTGTTGAGGAGTAATGCCACTTTTCAATTGTTTCTCTTCCATTGCGATCATATCATGAGGAGTAATATGCTTAAGAGCATCTCCAAATTTTTCCATCAGCATGCTTCCATTTTCTCCTTTTAAGATCCCTTGAGAAAATTGGAAAAGTTGTTCTACACGTTTTTCACTTTCCTTTTGGAAGGAATTCCCGACATGTTTTTCGTTGTTCTTTATAAAGTCAGACATCACAACCTCCATGAATCTAATACAAACCTAATTTTTGAGTAAATGAACACGACGTCAAGTTATTGAAAAAAGAAATGAAAAAAGTTGCCAAAATACTCTCAATATTAAACTGAACATTATTGAGTTCATAGAAGGAATTTCGAAGAGGGTAAAATGAAATTGATCTATAATCCAGTATTCTTAGAACACGATACCGGAATGCACCCGGAAAACAAAAAGAGACTATCTTCACTTGGAGAATTACCAGTTACCAAGTTAGAAAACGGTGAAAAATATCTGGGACTTGTACATACTCCCGAACACATTAATAAAATAAAGGAACTTAGTGCAAGAGGTGGTAGTTCTGCTAATATTGACACTATCATTTCAGCAGGAAGTTATGAAGCTGCGATCTATGCAGTTGGTGCATCTATCATGGCGTCAAAGAATGGTGATTTTGCTCTGACCCGTCCTCCCGGGCATCATGCTCATCGAGACTATTTCAGTGGTTTTTGCCTGTTCAATAATATTGCCATCGCAGCTCAATATCATGTAAATCAAGGGAAACGTGTTCTAATTATTGATATCGACGGACATCTGGGCTGCAGCACCGAAAAGTGTTTTTATGATTCTGACAAAATCATGTATTGGTCGTTACATCAGTATCCTGCTTTTCCAGGATGGGGAAATACTGACGAAATTGGTGAAGGTGAAGGTGAAGGATTTACGATCAATGTTCCGCTCCCACCGGGAAGCGGAGACGATATTTTTATGGATGCTTTTGAATCGTTTTTACCGGTAGCCAAGGAGTTCAAACCTGATATTGTAGGGATCTCTGCCGGTTTTGATTCTCACCAATTTGACCCATTACTGGACCAACGATTAACGGTAAATACGTTTTATAAAATTGGAAAACTTATTTCAGCGAATTTCAAGAATGTGTTTGCAACGCTCGAAGGTGGTTACAATATTGATGTATTCCCAAAATGCCTTTATAATTTTCTGGATGGGATAAATAATGAAGAAATGAGATTTGAAGAGAAAAAGACAGATTCACATATTCAAACCTTTCAGGAATATGAAAGACGAAAAGCTATAATTGTGCAAAATCTAAGAAAATATTGGAAGTCAATTTAATTGTAAACCATTTACAAAAAACCGACCCATTCAAAATGGGTCGGTTTTTTTATTAACTTAAATAGAAAGTACTATTCTTAAATACTCTTAATCAACTTTTAGAATTTCTTTTATCATTTGCACAAAATTCTCTTTAGGAAGTGCGCCGGTTGACATCTGAGGTTGCTCATCTTTTGGGATAAACAAGATAGATGGAATACTTCGAATTCCGAATATGCTAGCAAGCTGTTTTTGATCTTCTGTATCTACTTTGTAAATTTTAACTTTCCCTTCATATTCAATTGCCAGCTCTTCCATAATTGGTGCAATTTGCTTACACGGTCCACACCAATCTGCATAAAAATCAATAATTGCCGGGGTTTCACCTTTATAATTCCATTCGGTTTCATTCTCGAAATCGAAAACTTTTTCTTTAAAGGTTTCTAATGTTAAATGTTCCGGCTTTACCTTTGCTTCTTCTGCTATTAATGGAATTATCAGCATTAATGCTAATGACAATACAATTATCTTTTTCATCATTTCTCCTATTTTATATCCAACATTCTATCGATCTTGGCTTTATCAAATCCTACTATCGGACGATTATTGACCCACATTTGCGGAACACCCTGCTGTCCGGTTTTACGTATCATATCCCGAGCTGCTCTTTGATCTCTGGAGACATCAACATCTTTAAAGCGGATGTTATTTTCTTTGAGATAACTCTTTAATTTCCTACACCATGAACAAGTAGGTGTACTAAAAACTACAACTTTTTTCATTTTACTTTATCCTTAAAGTATTTATATTTTTAAAATCTTAATCTACTTTAAGAACATCTTTGATCGCTTTTACAAATGAGTCTTTTGGTAATGCACCCATCGATATTTGAGGTTTCTCATCTTTTGGGCAAAATAGTATTGATGGAATACTACGGATACCAAAAGCAGCAGCAAGTTCTTGTTGATCTTCAGTATCTATTTTATATATATCCACTTTACCTTCATATTCTTTTGCAAGCTCTTCCAAAACGGGTGCAACTTGTTTACATGGTCCACACCAATCTGCATAAAAATCGATGATACAAGGTTTATCACCTTCAAATTTCCAATCTTTACTTGCTTCATAATTAAAAACTTTCTTCTGAAAAGTTTCTTTTGTTAAATGTTCCATTTACTCTCCTTTAAAAACATCGTTTTTCGGTTCTTATCCGAAAACGATCTAGTTTTTATTTCTCTTTTATTTATTATTAATATAACTAAATATTACACAATGTCAAATAAATTAATTTTGTAGATATTCTATCGCATTCAAGGCAGCAATTGTACCATCTGAAACTGCTGTTGTAATCTGCCGAATTTTCTTTATGCGTACATCACCAGCAGAAAAGACACCTTTAATATTCGTTTGCATATTTGCATCGGTTAGTATTTCTTGTCTTTCGCTAAGATCTATAATATCTTTAAAATTATCTGTATTGGGTATGTAACCAACATAAACAAAAACCCCATCGGTTTTCAATTCACTGAATTCACCTGTTTTCTGATTCTGAATTTTCACGCCTTCAACTTGCTGTTCACCCAGATATTCTGTAATTTCCGATTCCAGAATAAACGAGATCTTATCATTCTTTTTTGCCTGTTCAATAGCATGATCGGTTGCCTGGAAATTATCAAATTGATGTACTATCGTGATAGATCTTACCCATTTTGTTAGTGAAACAGCTTCTTCCAAGGCAGAATTTCCACCACCCACAACTATCACATCTTTATCAGTATAAAAATCTCCATCACAGGTTGCACAATAAGAAATTCCAAAACCTTTAAATTTATCTTCGTTTTTTGCACCTAATTTTCTCGGTTTCCCACCTGTTGCCAAAATCACAACATCAGAGGTAAAAACTTCATCATCATCGATCTCTATCATTTTCTTATTAGAATTAAGATCAAGTTTGGTTATCTCAACATTAGATTCAATATCGCAACCAAACTCCTTTGCTTGTTTTTTCATGATCAGCGAAATATCTCTGCCACTTGCTTCTAAAACCCCTGGATAATTTGCAACAGCATGCGTAAGAACCATTTGTCCACCAATAGAACCTTCATTAATTATCAGCGTTTTCAGGTTTGCACGAGCTAGGTAAATACCTGCAGTAAGCCCTGCAGCTCCTGCTCCTAAAACTATTGCATCATAATGCTTTACATTCATAATAATTCCTTAAATTCTTTCTATCCTTCGATACATTCGGCAATTGCCGAACACTCAGGATGACATTGTTTAATTTTATAAATAGCAAACTGTCACACTGAGTAGTCCCGAAAGCTTTCGGGACAAATCGAAGTGTAAGATTATACCAAATGCTCTTCTATTATTGTTTTGATCTGCTTTTTATTCTGAATACTGGTTGTTGCTTTCACAGCTTTTCCATTCTTAAAATAGAAAGTAAATGGAAGACCCATAAATCCACTTGCTGATTCATGATTTCTAAGAACATGAGCATGCGGAGCATCAAATTCCATATCATAAAACTTTACATTTTCATACTTCTCTTCGAGATTTTCCATAACATCGTAAACGGGAAGACACATCGGTCCCATTCTACCACAGCAGATCATCACGTTTTCATTACTCTCAATAACTTCATTGAATTCCTCAACACTTTTAATGTGTTCCAAATTTGTTCCTAACATTTTTTTTACTCCTTTATTTTAAATTATTTAATAATAAACTTAACTCAATATTTCACCATGTCAAATATAATATTCAGGAATTTATCAATATACAATATATTGTATTTGGAGATATCAATTTAGAGTAAAGAATAGCAGATTTCGTGAAACTCTTGACCAATTTTTATATTAAATTTCTATTTGCGGAATGAAATTGAAATTTGGGAATTGAATATGAAAATTAAAGAAATTAATTATTATACTAAATTGGAGAAATTATATGAACTTTTTTAGAAATAAATATATCATTGCATTAAAAAATGTAATGCTGTTCTCAGCAATATTTCACATGATCATGATTGCGATCTACTCCATAGTCAAATTGAATACAATTAAATTCAATTTTTTTGATATCCTCGATCTTGATCTATTTTTCCCGAATATAATAAAAGGTAATTTGAGTCAGGTATTTTCAATTATTGCTTTTGTAATTGTCTATTGCATATTTTACTTTATCAATAAAGAGAAGAAAAAATAAATATGTATAAGCTTTCGAAAATTGAATAACTTGACTGAGAATTACGATAAGTTTTTCTGTAATTGAAATTGTGAATTTGATTAATAAAGGATATTGAAAATATGAAGAAAATTATAATATTGTTTGGACTAAGTTTATTAATAAGTTCCTGCGGAACAACTTTCCAAAGATCTAATCTAGCACGTTTTAATAGAGGTTATTCAAGAAATATTGATTTAACAGATATTGAATATTTAGGTGGGAATGGAGACTCTATTGAAAATGCAATTATCATTAAGAATGCGGGGAATAGTGAAAATGGTATTGCATCAGAGTACGCTTATATTGAAAAGCATTATGGAAAAAGAACTATTGATTGGGAGAAAACCAAACAATCTCTTGATGAAAAAGATGGAAAGTTTTATGATATTTTACAAATTAAAATAATTTCAGATAATCAGACTGAAATAATATATTTCGATATAACTGACTTTTTCGGAAAACATTAAAAGAATTTGAGTCAGAATAATTTTTTCTACGATACGAATGAAGTAATAAGGAAAATAAAATTGAATAAAGAAACAAAGAAAACAGAGCGATTTGAAAATTTAGGTCTCATCCAACCGCTCCTGAAAGC
>JAGLPW010000173.1 GCA_023137125.1 Candidatus Cloacimonadota bacterium
CGGGTCCACCTAAGAATTTATGTGGGGATAAAAAAATTGCATCAAAATAACTTTCATTATCTTTATTCATATTAATTTCTACATAAGGAGCACAAGCTGCAAAATCGAAGCAGGCAATTGCATCATTTTTGTGCAATATTCGTGCAACTTCATAAACATTAGTTTTTAAACCACTTACATTTGACGCAGCAGAGAATGAACCAATTTTAGGACGTTTTAAATATTTTGGATCCGAAATGATTTCTTCTAATTTAATTAAATCGAGTTCGTCATTTTCATTTAAAGGTATTTCTATGATATCGCATAAAGTTTGACGCCACATTATCTCATTGGAATGATGTTCATAAGGTCCCACAAATACAATTGGCTTATTTTCATGAATGAAATCTTGAAGTTCTAAACCGCATTGAACTCTACCGGGATATCTCTCATTACAGCTCTTTAGAAACCCATTAACTCTCTCACGAGTAGCAGGTGGCCAGAAAACTCCGAGAATTTCCTGAAGTTTTGTTATTCCGCCGGTTGTTCCTGATTCTGTAAAAATTATCTTCCCTTTTTCTCCAGCATTTACAAGAGTTTTAATGCTTATCTCAGCATCATGTAAAAGTTTAGACATCGTTTTACCGGTAAAATCATCTTCTGTATGAGTATTGGCATAAAACTGAAGAATTTTCATAAGATAATTCTCAATAGAATACAATCCTCTAGCACTGGCTGTATAATCTGCATAAACGAGTGGTCTTTTTCCAAAAGGGGTTTCGAATAACATATTCCGACCGATTATATCTTGCCGTAACCATTCCAAGTTTTTAATTAATTTTATTGTGTTCATAATTAAAACCACCTTTGATTGAATTCTTTAATTAAGAAATCTGTTCTTTCAAATATTGAATACGGATTTATTGATTTAGAGTTAAGATATTCTTTTGTATTATGAATTAATTCATTACATATCTTCACAAAAAAACCAAGTGGATATCCAATTTCCCAGCAATTATTGTTTGGTGTAATTCTTGTGTCTATTAGACATTCATAATAAGGTTCTGTATGTTCTATATCATCGTCCCAAGTAGAATCTGTTCTTCTTAATTCGTGGATCAAATAATTTCTATAATTATAAAATAAATTAATATGTTTTATGTCACTCAAATCAATTTTCTTGTTATTGATTTTGTGTTTGACAAATTGAATTTTTGGCCATCTGTAACAGATATCTTCATAATCTAGATCAACAATACAATAAGATTGTGTTTGTATTCGATTTAAAATTTTCGATACTTCGGTTTTTAATGAATCAAATTCACTAAAGCTTTCTAACTCTAGTAATTTCATCAAATGTGATGAACTAACTTTATTCCAGATTAAATGGTCAGAGTATGTAGTTATAAATTTTGTGATTCGTTTTCGATGTTGTTTTAATTCGAGAACTGTTTTTGACAATGTATCAATTATACCAAAGCATATGATTTTCTTGTATAGTTCACCATATTTTGGAAGTTCAGCCTTAGTAACGAAACTAATATGGTCTTCGAAAATGCTGATAAATTTTTCTATTAATAATTGATCTTTCATTTCACTTAACACCTTAATGATCTTTGCAGTTAATATATTCCACTATATTCCTGAATATCTTTAATCCATCTCCATCTTCACTGATTTCAGGATTTTGTCGTTTCATCTGCCCCCAATTGGGATGATTATATAAACTCAAGAAAGCTTCCGGATGCGGCATCATACCCAGAACCTGTCCTGTTGGATCGGTGAGAGCTGCGCAATCCAAGTCAGCACCATTGGGATTCAATGGATATTCGGAAGTGATTTTGCCATCCGAATCACAATAACTGAAAGTATTCAGATTTCTTTCCAAAATCTCTGTTTTGATCTCTTCATCTTTAATTATCAATTTTCCTTCACCATGCCGTACAGGACAAGGCATAATATCAATATCTTTTAAAAATGGAGTTCCGCATTTCGGATTCTTTTTAAGATGAACCCAGCGATCTTCGTATTTGGCTGAATTATTTATGGTAAGTGTAACTTCCTGTTCAAAACTTCCATTTGTGTTTGGAAGCAGCCCCATCTTAACCAGAAATTGAAAACCGTTACAAATACCCAAAATGAATTTTCCTTGCGTAAGAAAAACTTTGATTTCTTCCAATAGAGTTTTGCCTGATTCCATTTTTTTATATTTCATTTTATTCGCTAATACTTTACCGGAACCCAAGTCATCACCGAAAGAAAATCCACCCGGGAAATTTAGAATATCATATTCATGGATAGATTCCTTTTCCAGAAAAATATCGTTCAAATGAACAATTTTAGATTCTGCTCCAGCCAATTTGTAAGCAGCTGCAAGCTCTTCCTCGCAGTTAATTCCATATCCGGTAATTATTAACACTTTAACTTTTTTCATTTATATCCTTTTTCCCAAGCACTTTGCAGATCATTCGTACTTGTATCAATCAATTTTTTTCCTTTAGAATTTATTGTTAAATTATTTTTTGATGTTACCTTTCCAAGATAGAAAGTATCTTTAGTTAATATCTCTTCAAATTTTATTTTGTCTTTTGGATTTATCGAAACAATAAACCTGGAATGAGATTCAGAGAAAAGTGCTGCATCGATCCCAATATCAGATAAAGTTCCAAGTTCAATATTAGCACCAAAATTACCTGTGAATGTACATTCCGTTATCGCCGTTGCTAATCCTCCGTCAGATAGATCGTGACACGATGCAATTAGAGCAGGTTCATTTGCTTTCATCATTTTCTTATAGAGTCTATTTGCTTTCTCTTTTCTAACTTTTGGAACATTTGCCCCGAGCTCCCCAAATAATTTATAAAATTCCGAAGCACCGAGTTCATTGTAAGTTTCTCCCAAAATATATATCAGGTCTCCATCCGCTTTGAAATTACTGGTCACAGTTTTGCGAACATCATCAATTTTTGCAACCATTGAATAAAGTATTGTGGGAGGAACAGAAATCTTTATATCCCCGGATTTAAAGTCATTCTTCATGCTATCCTTACCGGAAGTCATTGGAATATTATAGAATGTAGACATATCGAAAAGTGCTTTATTCATTTGAACCAGCTTTGCCAGTTTCAATTTTCCATCAGGATTTGTAACCGGATCAAAGGCAGAATCTGGCACACAGAAATTATCGTTCACAGTCCAGAATCTATTAGTATCGTCATTAATATCAGGAAGCTTTCCACCTACCGAGATTATCTGTCGCATTGCTTCATCAAATGCTCCGGCACTCATCTCATAGGCATCGATGTCACCGAATTTCGGACAGATTCCATTAGAAATCGCAATGCCTTCAAAGCTATTAAAATTCAATCTCATAACGGCAGCATCTTGTGGTGCTTTTCCTTCAGATCCCATCAGAGGTTTAATAATTGTTTTTCCTTTTACTTCATGGTCATATTGCCTGATCACATCCTCACGAGAACAAATATTATTGCTTCCCATTAGCTTAATTAGAATTTCATTATAATCGAGGTTGGAAAGAATTTCCGGTTCATTTAATTCCGGTTTTTTCCATTCTGCATCCATATATTTTTTGGGAACTCCTTCGTGCAGGAATTTCATATCGAGATAAGCAACTTTTTTATCATTATATCTAACATCAATAAATCCGGTTGAAGTAAAGTTACCGATATATGAAAGTTCTACTTCTCTCTCTTCTGCAAGTTCAAATAGTGCTTTTTTATTATGCTCTTCCACAACCAATGTCATACGTTCCTGTGATTCAGAAACGTAAATTTCCCATGGCTTAAGATTTACGTATTTTAATGGAACTTTCTCCAGATTCACAACTGCTCCGCCAGTTATCTCAGCAAGTTCTCCAACAGATGAAGATAAACCTCCGGCACCATTATCTGTTGAACATTTGATCAATCCGCGCTCTGCTGCTTCCTGTAAATAATCTCCCAGTATTTTTTGGGTAATCGGACTGCCTATCTGAACGGCTGATTGCGGAGAATGCTCATCTATTTCAGCTGATGAAAAAGTTGCACCGTGAATTCCGTCCTTACCTACACGACCACCAGCCATAATGATCAGATCTCCATCATCGATTGGCTTAAGCCAGGAATTCACACCTGCAAATTTATACGGCATCACTCCACCTGTTCCGCAATATACCAGTGGTTTCCCGCTGTAACGATCATCAAAAATGATCGAGCCGTTCACCGTAGGCACGCCGGATTTGTTCCCACCATCTTCTATACCATGCCGAACTCCTTCAAAGATACGTTTTGGATGCAGCTGACCTGGTAATAATTTTTTATCATATTTTGGAGGACCAAAGCAAAGAACATTCGTATTAAAAAGCAGTTTACCTCCACCGATACCAGTTCCCAACGGATCGCGGTTATTTCCCAAAATTCCTGTGATAGCCCCACCGTAAGGATCTATGGCAGAAGGAGAATTATGGGTCTCAACCTTCCACACAAAAACCGATTCATCATCGATCTTCACAACACCAGCATTATCTGTAAATATCTTAAGAAGCCAATTATTTCCAGCTTTTTTTAATCTTTCACGAACGATCTCTGTTGATTGACGAATATATGTTTTAAATAGAGAATCAATAGTTTCTTCTTCACCTGTTTCCAGATTCTTATAATTAATACTCGCAGAGAATTCTTTATGTTTGCAATGTTCACTCCAGGTTTGAGCCAGTACTTCCATCTCACAATCTGTAGGTTCTTCAGGAAGGTCATTCTGCCTTCGTATTGCTCTTGTTCTATCTTGCGAATAATATTCTCTAATTGTTTTCATCTCTTCCAAATTTAATGATAAAAGCATATCTTTTGATATTTGTTGCAAAGTATCATCATCTACATCAAGATCTATTGTTCGCTGTTTATTGTCGGAAGCAATTTGAACTTCAGGAACATATTCAACTTTTCCTGTAAATTTACCGTATTCAAAATGTTGAATAAGTTTATTTCCCAATAATTCTTCAGCCAATTTATTGAGTGTAATCTCATTAAGTTCTTTCTCGAAAAGGTAGATATCTTCAGTGTAAATGTGTTGTGTATTTGTATCGAGATCAAGATCAAGAATATCTATCAACGTCTTCTGTGCTGAAATACCTTCATCATCTGTTACACCAGGTTGTTTTGCCACTAGAACGAATGACTTATAGAACGTATCCTGATAAAATGAATTAATATATACATCATGAATTATTTCATCTCTCAATCCTAAATTAGCAAATCGTGAAATCTGATCTTCTTTCAGGTCATACATTACATTGAAGATCTTTCCAGTTTTCACCTTTCCTGTATTTATGTTAAGAAAACTTTGGGCTATTTTTTTTACCTTTTCTCCCTGAACATCTTTAATGCGATCTTTTAATATTATCTGAATCTGGTTTTTCAAATTCTCTCCATTATAATTCAAAAATTAATTTCTGTGCATCTGCACCTTTTGAATTAATTATTATCTTTTTTTCTTCAATAATAGAGCCCACAATTTTAGCTTTAACAGATAATTCATTAAGAACAGTTTCAGCATCTGCTTTATCAACCACTATCATCATACCGTTACCCATGTTCCATGTTTTATAAGCTTCAGCTTCGGTTACATTTCCAATTTTTTGAATCTCTTTTACCATCGGAGATGGAGGAAAAAGATCATTGAAATCTGCTCCCAGTCCCGTTCGTTTAAGGATCCTATTAAAATTTCCGGGGATACCTCCACCAGTAATATGTGCGATTCCCTTGATATCAAACTTACGCTCTTCTCCGAATCTTCCCAGTAAATCTAATAAAGCTGAAGAATATATTATTGATGGTTTTAGTATCATCTCTCCCCAACTCTTTCCAAAGGGAGAAGGTTTATTATAAACATTTTCGTCAAATTCTTTTTCGAGGATATATCTCACTAGTGAAAAACCATTAGAACGGAATCCCTTTTCCTTCAATGCGATGATCCTGTCACCTGGTTTTATTTCACTTCCAGTAATAGTTTTCCCTTTCTCCAGAACTCCAACAGCAGTCGCATTCCACACATTGCCATTAACTGATTTTCCAACCTCGGCAATCTCTCCTCCGGGAATAACTATCTTCTGCTCAATACAAGCTTTTGCCAGTCCTTTCATAAGATCATGAATGATATCTGGATCAACTTTGTTTGTATCAAGTGTGTTTGTAATGGAAATTGTTTCTGCCCCCAGGCAAATAGCATCATCAGCAACCATTGCCAGCAGGTCAAACCCAAGTGTATCAAATTTTCCAATGCGTTCAGCAACTTCCATCTTTGTGCCTACTCCATCATCTCCTTGAACAATATAGAAATCACCCATATCCAGCATTCCGGAAAACGCTCCTTCATAAGTGACAGGTTCACCTATCATATTCTTCCGTGAAGGAAAGGTCGATCTGGCAAAACTGTAGGCGATCTTAGAGGCTCTATCGCCCATCTTAATGTCTACACCGGCTTTTTTATAATCAGCCATTTATACTCCTTTTTTTTGCAACTAACCAAACAAACAAAACAAACCACTGAGTTCACGGAGAACACTGAGATATCTCTTCTTGAGAGGAGTCCGACTTTAATCGGGAGGTGTATCATGCAAATAAATAATCAAACATTACTATACTCAATTACTCAGATGAATTATGATCCTGATTATCAATGTTTTCTGTGCTTAAATAAATATCATGTGGCTTTCCTTCTCTGATAGAAAGAGCGGATACTACTTCGAGTTCTGCCAGGTTATGAAATTCAGGAATATTCATTGCACCACATGTTCCCATTGATGATTTTATCTTAGCCAGTGTTTCTTCCAAGTTATCTCGAAGATGACCAGCATACTCAACCATACCTTCTACACCTTCCACAAATTTACCCTGATTATATCGTCTTGCCTTCCAGTTTTGAGCTCGAGCAGATCCTTCTCCCCAATATGGCTTCATCACTCGATTATTTACCACGATCTTATCTGTTGGAGATTCTTCCATTCTGGCAAAATATCGTCCCATCATCACAAAATCTGCTCCAAGTGCTAAGGCAATCGTAACGTCTTTTGTGCTTGTAACCCCGCCATCTGCAACCACCGGAATATACTTACCAGTTTCCTTGAAATATTTATCTCGTTCTTCAATAACATCAATGATAGTTGTTGCAAGTCCGCGTCCGGTTCCTTTCTGCTCCTGAGTTATACAGATCGATCCTCCACCCATTCCTACTTTTATAGCTTTTGCACCTGCTTCTACTAAGAAACGGAAACCTTCTTTAGTAATAATATTACCACCGATGATCGGAATAGTTGGATAATTTTCATTTATCCATTTTATAGCATCCGCTTGGTATTGTGTATAACCATCAGAAGAGTCAATTGCAATAACATCAACTTCTGCTTTTGCTAATGCTTCTACACGCTCTTTGTAATCGTGTGTGTTTATTGCAGCAACTGAGATCAGTCTTTTCATCTCATCGTGGATCTCTAATGGAAAATCAAGTTGATCGTTGATATCCTTACGAAAAACCATTGATAAAAGCTTTCCTTCATCATCCAAAATCGGTAAGACAGATTTATGGCTTTCCAAAAGCGCTCTATTTGCTTCAATAAGATCTGTGATATTTGTTCCTACCTGAATGTTTTCTTTATTGATCATTCTATCTTTTATCAAACAATCTGCATGAAGTGAAACATCGTAATCCCATTTTGAAATAAGCCCCACAAAAAGACCATCATCATCAACAACCGGAAAAGTGGAATGTCCTGAATCCTTTCGGATTTCAAACATATCTTTCACTTTCATCTCGGCTTTCATTGTTTTGGGTTTTACAAAGCCGGCTTTATGATTTTTGATCTTCCTAACCATCTTTGCTTCAGATTCGGATGATTGAGAACAAAAAATGAATGCTGCTCCACCGAGTTTAGCCAGTTCAATTCCCATCTGATCACCAGATACTGATTGCATCGCCGCAGAAACAAGTGGAATATTCAAATAGTATTTCTTCTCATTATTTTCTGAATACACAAGCGGAGTGCGTAATGAAATATTATCTGGATTGCAATCGGTTGGTGTATAACCCGGTAACAACCTGTATTCCATCAAAGTTCTAGATGATTCAGTTATAATTTTTTTTGCCATCTCATCTCCTATTTTAAATTTAATATTGCATATTGAATATTTATACTTTTTCTCGAGCAGTTTTTCGAGATGCAAAGAATATTGCAGTAAGCTCATTAGCTTCATTTAAAAGAGGCTGAATCAAATTCTTAGATAACAATTTTTCTTCAACAATGAATTCTAACCAGAAAGCTGATTCATCTGCTTCTTCAAGAACAATACTTATTTTTGAAATGAAGCTAGCTTTGGATTGAGCGAGACAAACAGCACGATAATTTGCAGCAACAGACGTTGAACATCTTATCAATTGTCCAGAAATGTGACTCCCTAATTTTGTTTTTGGCAAAGATACTGCCATTTTCACACAACGATGTGCAAAAGATTTTGTTCTCTTTATCAACTCTTTTTTATCCATGCTTCCTCTAAATTACTCAATCTTAATTATTCAATATTAATTATTCAATTTCTAAATTTTAATCTTCAGATCCTCTACCAAATATTTCTTCTCACAATATAAACAGCGTGCTGTAGCAGGTTCAGCATTATTGATATAATATTTAGAAGGAATTTCTTCACTATTTGTAATACATTTTGGATTTGGACAAATGATATGTTCTTCGATATATTCCGGCATCTCTAATGAAGTTTTATTTACTACTTCAAAATCATTAATGATTATCAGAGTAGCGCTTGGAGAAATAAGAGCAATACTATTCGCTTCTTCTTTAGAAAGTTCACGGTTCTCAATTTTAATGATATCTTTTTTACCGATCTTATTACTACTAAGATTCATTCCAAGCATTACCGAATTATCACCAGTTAAATTTAAGAGATCAATTACTTTAAGTACTTTCCCTGCAGCGATATGATCGATAACTGTTCCATTTTTTATAGCATTTACTTTTATTGTTTTCACCTGACTCATTCTACACCTCCCCTAAGAGAATTGAAATTATTGCCTGTCTGGTATAAACTCCGTTTTTTGCCTGTGGAAAATAGTAGGCAAATTTTGTGTCATCGACATCTGTATGGATTTCATCAACTCTAGGTAGTGGATGCAAGACTTTGAAATTATCTTTTACATTTCCTAACATAGTCTTATTCAAAACATAAGATCCTTTCACCTTCTCATAATCTTCCGGATCAGCAAAACGTTCTTTCTGAATTCTGGTTACATAAAGTATATCCAGATCATCAATATTTCCTTCTATATCTTTAAATTCTTCAAATTTAATATTCTGTTCAATAAGGTCATCTTTAATATATTCTGGCATTTGCAGGAATGAAGGAGAAATAAATTTAAAATCAGCTCCAAATACTGCCATAGCTTGAGCCAACGAATGCACAGTTCTGCCAAAACGGAGATCACCAGCTAAACCAATTTTCAAATTATCTAATTTACCCTGAGTTTTTATAATTGAATATAGATCCAGTAAGGCTTGTGTTGGATGCTGATTTGCTCCATCTCCTGCATTCACAACTGGAAGATCTACAACTTCTGCAGCATATCTAGCAGCTCCCTCAGTTGGACTTCTCATAATAATGATGTCAGAATATTGTGCGATTGTTTGCAGTGTGTCAGCAAATGTTTCACCCTTTTTAGCTGATGTATTCTTTGCTCCGCTCATAATGATCGTATCTCCGTTCATACGCTTCATTGCCGTATCAAATGAGAACATTGTTCTGGTAGATGGTTCAAAGAATAGCAAAGCAGCAAGTTTCCTCTGCATATTTGGAACTATCTCACCTTTTTCGATCTTTGCAGCAGTATCCATCAGCTGCATGATATCTTCTTTACTCAAATCCCGCATTGAAATCAAATTCTTCATTTATTTCCTCCTTTTAATATCCTTAAAATCACACTATAAATACGGAGTAAATCTCCTCTTGAGAGGAGTACGGCTTTAGCCGGGAGGTGTGTTATCACCTATCCACTCTTTTATAAAATCAATACATCCCTGCATATTGTTTTTCACATCTTTATCTCTAAAACGAATAAAATTTACACCAAAATTTTCAAGTTTTTTCTGCCTGAACTTATCATATTCCACTTTATCATTATGGCTTACACCATCAATTTCAATAGCTAACATCAATTCTGGGCAGAAAAAATCAACAATATAATTTTCGATTGGTTTCTGACGATGAAAATCAAATCCCAATTTTTTATTTTTTATCTGAAGCCACAATAATACTTCCGATAATGTTGAGTTATTTCTTAAGTATTTAGCTCTTTCTTTTAGCTTTGGATTATATTTTAGATAACTCATATATTATTTATTGGTGATTTACACACCCCGTCTCTGACCACTTGAAAAGTGGTTCAGATCCACCCCTCTGATAGAGGGGATTTTACAAAGATTTTGCATTCCAAACCATCCATTATCCTAATTTATACTCGTTCCTTATAAGCCTTCCAAGCTCTTTCTCTATATAATTTTGCTTCTTTGCTCGGATCATCTGCTTTTAATATTCCCCTACCCACAATAATGCAATCAGCTCCACCGCCAACTGCTTCTTCAATTGTTATATATTGCTGTCCCATTGCATCGGAACCTTTTTCCTTTTTTACACCCGGCATCATCAGAAGCTCACTACCCGGAAATTTAGCTTTGAACCTCTTTATATCTTCCACACTGTTTCCATGTCCGATAAAGCCTGCTACCCACTGTGGGTTCTTTTTTGCAGCCTCGAAACATTTTCTAGTGTATGTTTCGTTGAGCAGATTACCTTTGGAACTCATACGTGCCAGAACAAAGCCAGCTCTATTTTCTAAGCCTTCGAAAAGTCCTTTCAGGATTAGCTCACCGGCAACCATATGAACCGTAACGTATTCGGCCCAATCTGAAATTTTATAAACTCCACTTCTAAATTGATGTCTAACTGTATTGCCAATATCAGCAAATTTACGATCTTCGAATATCAAGAAGTTCTGCCTTTTTGCATATTCCTGCAATTTAGGAACGAATTCTTCATCGTAATCATCGATAATATCAACATGAGTTTTAAGCATCACGATCTCATCGCCAACTTTATCCAGCATATTAAAGAATTCTTTCTGAGTTGTAACATCGAGTGAGAGAACAAGATTAGATTTTTTTTCTTTCATTTTATCCAAAAGCTTCTGAGTGAGTGGATTTATGTATTTTACTTTTTCTGTTTTCGGTTTATTTAAGCTGGCGGTGAATTCTTCAACTTCTCTAACTTTTTCATCTGTTATCAAGTTATTACTTTTTAATAACTGCACGATCTCATCGAGTGTGATCAAGCTATGAAGTTTATAACCATCTTTTGCAAGTTCTTCAGTTCCGTTTAGGCTCCTGTCTATTACAACAACAAAATCTTTAATTACAATTCCCTCTTTCTCATACTTTTCTGCAGTTTCAATTTTGCTGGCTCCCGTTGTTATCAGATCATCGATCACCAAACATTTTGCACCTTTCACAAATTTCCCGATCACATTATTACCTGTTCCAT
The DNA here is from genome assembly GCA_023137125.1 of Candidatus Cloacimonadota bacterium. Classification (GTDB taxonomy): domain Bacteria; phylum Cloacimonadota; class Cloacimonadia; order Cloacimonadales; family TCS61; genus Tenebribacter. The sequence continues at coordinate 11,577 of JAGLPW010000173.1, forward strand.
AAGCTTTTTCTTCTTTGCGCATATAAACTAAGGGCTTTTGCATTTTGGAAGCTACTAGAGATGCTATTGGCAGAGCTGTGTAAGGAATTCCAGTAAGCACATCAAATTCCATATCTTTAATTCTTTCTACTAAAAGATCTGCTATCCCTTCTAATATAAATGGAAAACTTATCATATCACGCAAATCAAAATAGAAAGGTGATGTAAGCCCACTTTTTAATGTGAAGCTACCAAATTTGATAGCTCCTATTTTTTCAAGATCCAGAACAAATTGTTCTTTTGTCATTTTAACTCCTGTTTTAATATTTCTTTCCATTAACAAAAACTGTATCTATTTGTGCTTTTGCAATTTTCCCGTCAAATGGTGAATATTTAGCCTTACTTTGAAATAAGACAGCAACAATTGGAAATTCATTTTCTAAATCAATTACGACAAGGTCTGCAAAGTATCCTTCCTTAATCTCTCCACGATTTTCAAAATCAAATATTTCTGCCGGTTTAGTACTTGTAAGTTCTACTAATTTTTTAATTGGGATTTTACGTTCGTTAAATTCTGTGATCAAAATTGGCATTGTGGTTTCAAGCCCGGGGAAACCGGAGGGAGCATCATTATAATTTGCGCTCTTTTCATCAATTGTATGCGGTGCATGATCACTTCCCACACAATCGATAGTCCCATCAACCACTGCTTCCCAAAGTACCTGATTGTCTTCACTTGTACGTAGTGGTGGATTTACTTTACCATAGTTTCCAACTAGATCCAGAATGCTCTTTTCCAGTGTAAGATGATGCGGAGTAACTTCACAGAAAATGTTTTTATTCTTATATTTGCTAATTAATCCGATCTCTTCTTTAGTTGAAATGTGACATATGTAGAGCTTATTTCCAATTTCATTTGCTAATCGTAAAACCAATTCGGTTCCTTTAATTGCGCATTCTCTATTCCTAAGTTGATCGTGATTTTGGATACACTTATCTTCAATAATAATCTGCCAATTATCAAGACATTCCTGCAATTCAGAATGAACCAGAACAACTTTATCATATTGCTTTGCCAGTTTGAAAATTTCTATAATCTTGTTTTCATCTGCAACAACTTCATTTGAGCTGGAACCAGCCATGAATATCTTTATTCCAGCAATATCAGAATGATTGTTTTTAAGAATTTCATTCAATTCCTGTAAGTTATTCTCTGTTGCTCCCAGATGGAATTTATAATTCACTTTTGCCTTTTTTGCAGCTTCTCTTTTGGTATTTAAACTTTTAAGATTAGTAGTTGCAGGAATTGTATTCGGCATATCTATTATTGTTGTTACTCCACCAGCAAATGCAGCCATTGAAGCAGTTTTCCAGGTTTCTTTATTATTTTGTTCCATATCCCGAACATGAACATGAGCATCTATCATCCCTGGAATAACCAGCTTGTTTTTTATATCAATAACTTGATCGAAATCTATTACATTTCTCGCTTTGGTCTCCTTGTAACAAACTTCAATTATCTTATCATCTTCAATAAGGATACTCCCTTGACCTTCTGCAAATCTACAGTTTTTTAATAATATTCTAGAACTCATGTCTCTTTCCTGATGCATCACGATGATACTTCCCAAATTCGGTTAATAACTCTACTTTCTTTTTGGGTAGTACAGGTCCTTCAACACATAGCCTTAATCCGATCGGATCCATTGTGCAATTTCCACAAATTCCAATAGCACATTTCATATATCTCTCAAAAAGGAATTCATAATCTATATCTTTAATTACATTTTGAAGAGCCTTCATCATCAATTCCGGTCCTGATGCATAAAGAAAATCGAATTTGTCTTTAGATATTATTTTCTGAGCAATATCTACAGCAGTTCCTTTTTCACCAAAACTGCCATCATCCGTTACATTTAAAACTTTTATATCCAGTTCTATGAATCTATCGGCAAAAACATGCTCTATTTTTGTTCGTGCTCCATTTATTAATGTTACATCAGCTCCCGCTTCCAATAGAACTTTTGCAAAGAAATAGAATGTTGGGACAGCATATCCTCCACCAACCAGCAGAACTTTATTTTTTGATACAAAAAAAGAGGAGCCATAAGCACCTCTTATTGAAACATAATCCCCTTCGCACTTTTGAAAAAGGCGGGTTGTGAACTCACCTATCCTTTTTACAGTTACGGAAAATTCCTCTTTTGTACAATTAGAGATCGAGAACGGTTTCTCTCCTCCTTCGAAATCGGTAAGCATAATAAACTGCCCCGGTTTTGCACCAAGAGTATGTTTAAATGTGAATGTTTTGATATCATTAGTTTCTTCAACAATTCTATCTATTTTTATAGTTATTCTCTTTTCCACTATAATTTCTCCAATCTTGGAATATTATTCAAATCCTTATATCCATTCTCTTCCATAAACTCAAAGATTTCTTCATTGATCTTATTAAAGACTTCAATTCCACGATAGTGCACTGCCGTTCCGACACCAATAACCGCAGCTCCAGCCATTAACATTTCAATTGCATCTTCACCATAGGTTACACCACCCATTCCAATAATTGGAATATTTACAGCAGAATATGTTTGGTAGATAAGTTTGAGTGCTATAGGTTTTATACAAGATCCGGAAAGACCACCAAACTTATTAAAGAGAACAGGTTTTACCATTTTTGTATCAATAAGCATTCCGGGACCTACTGTATTTATCATACATAAGGCATCAGCTCCAGCAGATTCTGCAGCTTTTGCGATGGATACAATATCATAAACATTTGGCGAAAGTTTAGCAATAACCGGAAATTTTGAAATTTGTTTTACCGCTTTCACGATATTATGAACTTCTTCTAGTGAAGCAGCAAGTGGAATTCCAAATTCATCAAATACATTAGGACAAGATAGGTTAAGTTCTAGGAAGTCTGCTTTTGATTTATTTACATGTGAGGTCAGTTTTAGAAAGTCTATAGTATTTGTAGCAAAAACACTCGCAATAATTGGAATATCCGAGCATTTTTTAAATTGGTCGATCTCAGTAAGACCATCGACAATGCCGGGATTACACAATCCCATACAATTTAATAAACCACCTTCAAATTCCGCAACTACGGGTCCCTTATGTCCCATTCTTGGTTCTAATGTAAGTGATTTGCTTGTAACTATTCCTGCGCCATTTTCAATTGAAATATTAAAACCGGAAAATGCCATACCCATCACACCTGCCGATAATACAAGCGGTGAGGTTATGGGTCTGCCCAAAAACTCAGTTTTCAAACTTTTTTGCATTTCCCATTCCTGGTTTAGATATTTTTAGTTCGAGATACTTATGTTTTCAAATTTTCGTAAAATTCTTACCTCATACTTGCTTTACTAAAAAATATTATCTGGATTTTTGGTCAATTATTTTATCATAGTTAAAACATATATATTAATATAAAAAAAATAAACCGCCATTAACAGCGGTTTATATAATTTTATTAATTTCAAATTTCTTTTATTAGATCATAAATATTCTTTTGAGATTTCTTTAAGTTTTTCAATCATGTCTGTTTTTTCCCAAGTAAACTCCGGAAGCTCTCTTCCAAAATGACCATACGCAGCTGTTTTTTTATAGATCGATCTTTTTAGTTGAAGATGATCAATTATCTGATGCGGTTTTAATGGAAATATTTCTCTCACAATCTTAATTAATTCAATATCGGATATCTTCCCCGAATTGAAAGTATCAACCATTACAGAAACTGGATCAGCAACGCCAATGGCGTATGCAAGCTGCACTTCACACTCATCAGCAAGTTCCGCAGCTACAATGTTCTTAGCAATGTATCTTGCCATATATGATGCACTTCTATCAACTTTTGAAGGATCTTTTCCACTGAAGGCACCTCCACCATGACTTCCCTTTCCACCATAAGTATCTACTATGATCTTCCTTCCTGTAAGCCCGGTATCTGCATGGGGTCCACCCAGAACAAATCTTCCGGTTGGATTCACAAAGTATTTAGTATTTTTATCAATCAGTTCTTTTGGAATAATAGGTTTGATCACATTTTCAATTATATCTTTTTTGATCTGATCATGTTCAACTTCAGGAGCATGTTGTGAAGATACAACAACTGCGTCGACCCTTTTTGGTTTATTATCAATATACTCTATTGTTACTTGAGTTTTTCCATCCGGTCGAAGATATGAAAGTATTCCATCCTTACGAACTTTTGCTAATCTTTGAGCTAGTTTATGCGCAAAAGCAATTGTCATAGGCATTAATTCATCAGTTTCATTACAAGCATATCCAAACATCATACCCTGATCACCTGCACCCTGTTCATGATCTTCATTCTCATCAACACCAAGTGCGATATCCGAAGATTGCTTATCGATTGTTGTTAGCACTGCACAAGTTTGATAATCCATTCCATAATCTGCATTTGTGTAACCGATTTCTTTGATAGTATCCCGAATTATTTGCGGAATATCCGCATAACATGTTGTTGTTATTTCCCCACCTACGAGTGCCATACCGGTAGTAAGAAATGTTTCACAAGCAACTCTCGCTTCAGGATCACATTTCAATATTTCATCTAATATTGCATCCGATATCTGATCAGCCATCTTATCTGGATGACCCTCCGTAACAGATTCTGAAGTGAATAAGTGTTTCTCGTTCTTCATAATATATCCCTTTTTTGTTTTAAATTAATTTCATTACTTCTTTTGAAGTTTTACAAGATAGAATTTTATCTAATTTTGATTTTATTTCAGTAATATTACAATTAATAATTTCTTTTTTGATAAGCAATAATCTTCCCGGACTAACACTGAGTTCATCAACACCAAGTGCCAAAAGTAGTTTCACATATTCTTTTTCGGAAGCCATTTCACCACAAACTGCAACTTTCTTTCCTACTTTATGCGCATTATCAACAGTAAGTTTTATTGATCTGATCACCGAAGGATGAGTTGGTTTATAATAATTTGAGATCGATTGATTATCTCTGTCAACTGCTAAAGTATACTGAATTAGATCATTCGTTCCAATACTTAAGAAATCACATTCATCTACAATTGAATCTGAAGTGATAACAGCAGATGGAATCTCTATCATTGCGCCAAGTTCCATATCAGCATTAAATGCAATTCCAGTATTGATAAGTTCTTTACTGCAAATCTCAATAATTTCTTTCACTTTTAATAATTCATTCACACCGGAGATCATAGGAAACATAATCTTGATGTTTCCCTGAACATTTGCACGTAATATAGCTTTTATCTGCTGCTTGAAAATGGGAATATTCTGCAAAGATATTCTTATTCCCCGGCAACCAAGGTTGGGGTTTTCTTCATAAGTAATATTTAAAATATTAGAAAGCTTATCGCCACCAACATCAATGGTACGGATTATCACAGAATTTGGTTTACATTGCTCTGCAATATCTTTATATATTTCATATTGTTCTTCTTCGGTAGGAAGATCATCTCGATCTATGAATAGAAATTCTGTTCGGAAAAGACCAATCCCGGCACTATTGTATTTTAATACCTGGTCAATTTCTTGTGGAATTTCAATATTACTCATTAATTTAATCTTTTTTCCATCTTTGGTTATGGGCTCTACATCAATCAATTTAAGAAGTCCTTTGCGATCCTTCTGCTCTTCTTTATAAATTGTCTGATATTTTTCTAACACTTTTTTTGTAGGAGAAATAATTACATATCCATCATTCCCATCGATGATCATATCTTCACCATCTTTAATATTTCCCAATAAACCAAGTGCATTAACTAACATTGGGAGATTCATAGAACGTGCGATAATACTGCTATGCGAATTACTACTACCTCGTTCTGTGCATAAACCCTGAATATTTTTATCAAAAACTTTAGTCACAAAAGATGGGGAAATATTCTCCATTATCAGAATTGAGTTTTCATCAACATTTTCCAAAACATCTTTTCTCTCATCCATAATATGACTTAATAATCTGTATGCAACGTCTTCAAAGTCAATGACCCTGTGTGAAAGATACTTATTGTTCATATTACTAAAAATATCTGCTGCTTCTGTGAAATATGTGTTGATAGCCTGTTCTAAACTGTTTTGATCATTTGAAATAAGTTTAGATATTCTGTTATTGAATTCAGGATCTTGCAAGATCATTTTATGTGATTCCAGAATGTCTCTATTCTCTTGTGAGTAAGTATAATCTTGAATAAGTTTATCTAATTCATTAATAACAAATTCAACATCCTCTTTAAACCGGGAAAGCTCAAATTCTATTTCTCTTTTTAAAATCTTCTTGCGTTCGATATATAGTTCATGCTTATCTATAATCTTTGCCTTACCAATTGCAATTCCAGCAGAAACCGAATTCCCTTTTATCTTTTTCACTTTTTTAATCTTCTCCAAATTTGTTTGCGAACATTTCAGTAATTTCTTTTATTAAAAATTCTTCATCAACCCCATCTGCAACTAATTCAAGTTCTGAGCCAAATTCTGCTGCTAAAGTCATTACGCCCATTATACTTTTCCCATTAATTTCCATATCAGATTTTACAATTTTAAATTCTGATCTATATTTTGTAGCAGCTTTCACGATCATTGTAGCCGGTCTTGCATGCATTCCAAGTTTATTAACGATCTTTATTGTTTTTCTAATCATATTTATTAAAATCCTATTATCTATTCCTTTTTCTCGATCTGGTTTTCACGCACTACTGCTTTTCTTTTTAGATCCTCTTGCAGTTTATTTGTATATTCTTTTGCAGCATCATATCCAAATAATTTAGAGATATGATTCATCGCAACTACTTCGATGATGACAGCAACATTTTTCCCTGGAGAAATTGGAAGATAGATAATCGGGATCTTGTTTCCAAGGATATCTACAGAATTATTACTTAATCCGATCCTCTCATAATCCATATTATCTTTCCACGGCATTAACTCGATTTGAACATCGATCCTTTTTTTCATTCTTACAGCTTGTATTCCAAACATTTTTGCGACATCAATTAGCCCGATTCCTCTTACTTCCATGAAATGTCCATAATTGTTTGTTGCACAACCTACCAGAATGTCATCTTTTGATGTTATCTTCACCACATCATCAGTTATCAAACGTTGACCACGCTCAACAAGTTCAAGTGCACATTCACTTTTTCCAATTCCGCTTTTTCCTGTTAAAAGAATACCAACTCCAAAAACATCAATCAATGTGCCATGAATTGTTTTTGACTCGGCAAAAACACTTTGTAAATATATTCGCAAAGAATTAAAAAGTTTATCTGTAGATAATCTTGATGAAAAGATCGGAATCATCATTTCATTTGCAAGAAATTCTATTTGTTTTGGAACAGAAAGCCCTTTAGTTATAATTATTGCCGGGATATCATAAACTAGTGCTTCTTTTATGTTATTATAAAGGACCTCTTCTTTTAGAGACTGTAAATAGCTGATCTCAGTTTCGCCAAATATTTGTATACGGCTATATTCAAATCTGTCAAAATAACCTGTTAATGCAAGTCCTGGTCTATTCAGGAACGAAGTGGTAATATAACCCTGCATTGTATTTGGATGAGTGATCAAGGAAAGTGAGAGATCTTTTTTCTTAAGTTCATATAACTCTTTCACGCTTAATTTTTTCATATTCCCTACTTTTAATAGTGAACCCGTTCCCGTCAAGTGGAACGGGTCCTATCTATTAGTTTTATGCCTCTATCAACTTATAATGCTCTTTATCTTTTTTCACTAACACGTTGATCTTATCAGTTTCAAGATTCCTAAATACCAAATACATACTATCTATATTATCGAATTTTTCCAGTGCATCATCAACTGTTAAATTCTCAGCTAATATCCTTTTTATTTTTACTACTTTCTTGCCTTCATTTCTTTCGATAAGATCCGCATAAACAAAATGAAGATTTTCCTTCAGGCTTTTCTTATTATGATCTGCCCATTTATCTTTCATTTTTTTAACTTGCTGCTCCATTTTGTCAACAGCATTATCAATAGCAAGATACATATCTGTTTCAACAGCTTCACATTTCAAGTTATGCTTCGGTGCATGGACAATCAATTCAACTTTGTTTCCATTTTTTTCTAATGAAAGTATAAAGTTAGCTGTCATTATATGATCAAAATATCTTTCCAATTTTACACAGGATCCATCAATATGATCACGAATGGCATTTGTTAGGTCGAAATGACGTGCAGTAATTGTAATTTGCATAATTATCTCCTTTAATACTGCAGGAATGGTAAATATCCTACAGCCTTTTGTTTAAGATCTTCTTTGCTCGCTCTGCATGATATGAACTTCGTACAAGAGGAGAGGATTCGACAAGTTTAAAACCCATTCGCTCCCCTTCTTTTTTGTATAATGCAAATGTATCAGGATGTATATATTCAGCTACAGGATAATGCTCTTTAGATGGAGCCATGTATTGCCCAATTGTAACAATATCCACACCCGTTTCTCGCAACCTTCTCATCAGTTCAAGCACTTCAATTTTTGTTTCTCCAAGTCCAACCATGAAACCACTTTTTGTAAGAATAGAGCTATCGGTATTTTTGGCTGTTTGAAGAACTTTTAACGATCGTTCAAAATCTGCCATTGGACGAACAGCACTGTAAAGACGTGGAACGGTCTCGACATTATGGTTCAATACATCCGGACCGGCAATTACTATTTTCTTAACCAAATCCATATCACCCTTGAGATCCGAAATCAACAATTCAATTGCAATTTCAGGATCACAATTTTTTCTTATTTGATTTATTACTTCTATGAATTGGGAAGCTCCACCATCAGGAAGATCGTCACGTGTTACCGTAGTAACAACAATATATTTCAATCCCAATTCATTTGATAATTTTGCAATTGCTTTTGGTTCATTTATATCTATTGGTTCAAGGTTATGTTTGGTTTTATCAACTGCACAAAAAGTGCAGTTTCTAGTACAGGTTTCTCCTAAGATCATAAAAGTTGCAATACCATTCTCAAAGCATTCACCCTGATTTGGACATTTTGCACTTTCGCAAACTGTATGAAGATTATATTTCCTCAAAATTTTTATTACTTCTCGTGCTTTTCTGGCACCACGTTTTTCTGACTTAAGCCATTTTGGCTTTCTCAATACTTCCATATCTTCCTAAAAATAACCTAAATTTTATGTATTGCAAGTTTTTCCAAATCTTCAACAGCTTCCATGAAAGCTTCCGATAAAGTTGGATGTGCAAAAACAACTTTCTTAACATCCTCAATAGTAGCATCTAAGCCTACTAATATTCCTGCTTGAGCTATTAATTCTGTAGCTTGCGGACCAATTATATGAACGCCGATTATTTTGTTGGAATCTTTTAGTGCGATTACTTTCACAAAACCAAAATTTGCTCCTAAACCAAGAGCTTTGCCATTTGCAGAGAAAGGAAATTTCCCGATGAGGAGCTTTTCATATTTTTCTTCTGCTTCTTTTTGTGCATAGCCAACAGAAGCTATTTCCGGATTTGTGAATGTACAAGCGGGAATCTTTCTATAATCAAGATCAACAATTTCAATTTCAGTATTGTTTATCGCATTATGAATAATATCTGCTACAATTAAGCCTTGCTTACTTGCTGTGTGAGCAAGCATAAGTTTACCTGTTACATCACCAATCGCAAAAACATTTTCCAAATTTGTTTTCATCATTTTATCAATAATTACAAACCCATTGTCCATAGAAATATCACAGTTAACAAATTCGAGATCCATGATAGGAACTCTGCCAACGCTTAACAAAACTTTATCGGCTTCAATTTCCTTTCCGTTTGATAATTCAAGAAGAATACCATTTGAAGTCTTTTTAAAATTCTCTACAGCTGTTTTGAGATGAATTTTAATCCCACTTCGTTTTAAAGCCATCCCCAATCTTTTTGATATTTCAATATCTTCCATATCTATTAAGTTCGGTAAGAATTCTACAATCTCTACTTCCACACCTAATTGATTGTATATTGAAGCAAATTCACAGCCGATAACACCACCACCAATAACAACCAGTTTTTTGGGGAGCTCTTCCATTTTTAGGATATCTCTGGAAGAAAGAATATTCTTTCCATCACATTTCATGAATGGTAGTTCTTTTGGTTTAGAGCCAGTCGCAACGACTACATAATCAGCAAAATATTCTTCGCTGGTTGTAATAATTTTATATCCAGATCCAGTATTCTCAATTTTCTTAACAGCTTCTTTTATATTTTGGATCTTCCTTTTTTTAAATATGAATTCGATTCCGGAAACCAGTTTTTCTACAACATCATTTTTTCTTTGCCATACTTTTTTATAATCAACACAAGATTTTTCAATTGATATTCCAAAATTTTCAGACTCTTTGATCTCAGAATAAAGATCGGCAACTTTTACCAGAGATTTTGTAGGAATACAACCGTGATTAAGACAAACTCCTCCAAGCCTCTCTTTTTCAAATACGGCAACATCTATTCCATACTGCTGAAGCCGAATAGCTGTAACATATCCACCAGGCCCTCCACCAATAATTACAACCTTGAAACTATTCACTCTTTTCTCCTCAATCTGCTATTAAGGATTCCTTTAGCTTTTCTATATTTTGCAACAACTCGCCGTGACACGTGAATATGCATTTCTGCAAGCTTCTCTGCAATATCTTGATCACTCAATGGGTTAGTATCATCCTCAGTGTCGATCATTCTAGTAATCTTTTGTTCAACATTATGCCTTGATATTGAATTGTAATCATCATCTTTTCCGGCTTTACTAGTAAAGAAATCTTTCAAACACATAATTCCAAAAGGTGTATCTGCATATTTTATGCGAACAACACGCGAAATAGTGGATTCATTAACATGAAGCTCTTGAGCAATCTCCGAATAAGTCAGTGGTCTTAAAACCCTATTCTCTCCATAAAAGAAATCCGGTTGATGATGTAAAATGGATTTTGTAACACGCTCTAATGTTCGACTACGCAAATACACTGATTTGATCAAGAACTTCGCTGAGTTGATCTTACTTCTTACATAATTCAGAGCTTCTTTATCTTTTCTTACTTCCTGTAGAATCTTATTATACCTTCTACTCAAGCGAATCTTAGGAAAGGAGTAATCATTTATTATTATTTCATATTCACTTCCAATGCGTTTAATAATAACATCTGGGACAATATAGTTGGAATGATTTGTAAGAAGACGCAAACCGGGTTTTGGATCTAATTTTGCAATTTGCTTCTTCCAATTTAATATGGTAGTAATACTTGTTCCAAAACTTGATGCAATATTTTTATATCGTTTATGAATGAGATCAGTAAAGTGATCAGAGATCAATATAATGATATTCTCATTATGAAATTCAGGATCAAGTTGTGCTAACAGGCATTCCTGAATACTTCTGGCAGTAATTCCGCATGGCTCTAAATGAAGTAGCATTAAATGAATTTCTTCAGCTCTCTCAAATTCAATTCCAAATTCTTTTGCAGCTTCCTCAATATCAAAATCATCGGGTAGAAAGCCATGTGCATCAATACTATCAAACAATTCATAAGCAAAATCAAATTCCCCATTGTCAAGATTCAGTCTTTCGATCTGATACACAAAAACATCTTTTTTATCTTCTTGTTCTCTGGCCATTTGATCGAAATTAACACCTTCTGTAGAAGATACGCTGCCTGAAGTTCCCTGGAAGTACTCTGAATATGAATCCAATATTTCACTCAGTTCTTTAGTCTCTTCCAAAGTTTTTTTCAACTCTTCATCTTCGATTTCA
>JAGLPW010000174.1 GCA_023137125.1 Candidatus Cloacimonadota bacterium
TTAGGTGGACCCGGAACTTCCGGAATTCTTATTTTCAATGAAGATATTTATCAAAATGAGCTTCCTCCAACCATTGCTGCAGGTGGAACAGTTGAATATGTTTCTCCTCAAAAAGAGGAATTTATCAAAGATATCGAGGCTCGTGAAAAGCCAGGAACACCCGGAATTATGCAAGCGATAAGAACATCTCTGGTTTTCCAACTAAAAAATAAAGTAGGTGTAGAAAATATTGAAGAGATTGAGGAATATTATTACCACAAATTTCAGGATGCATTTGACGATGATAATAGAATAATGTTTTATGGTCCTCAGGCAGCTGATAAGAAAGTTCCTATCATCCCATTCAATATCGCTCATAAAAACAAAATTTTGCATCCTAAGTTTGTAACCCGTTTGCTAAATGATCTTTTTGGGATTCAAACTCGTGCCGGTTGTTCATGCGCAGGTCCTTATGGACATCATTTGATGAAAATCGAACAAGAATTTTCCGATTTTTATAGATGTATGATAACTAATGTTGGTTATACCGGTATTAAACCGGGCTGGGTTAGATTAAACCTTCATTATATCTTAGATGAATTTGAATTGGATTATTTAATTGATGCGATCAAATTTGTTATTGAAAAAGCTCATAAATTTATTCCAATGTATATTTTTGATATTAAAAGTGGTGATTGGAATCATATTGATAAATTTGAACAAAATTCAATTAAACTGGATATCAATGCTGCCTATAACGATGACAAATACAGTCATTCACAGCCACAGAATACTAAAGAAAAATTTGATGAAGCTTTGGAATTTGCCAATAAAGTAGCAGCAGAGTTGGATGACGTATTTGATTTTGTTAAATTTGAAGATGAACTGGAAGAATTGATGTTCTTCTATGCCAATAAAGTTATAAATTATAAAAGCAGTTTTAATGATCAAACTGAAAAATGTAGTCTTAGGAAAGGAGAAAATGATAAAAATTAAAAGAGCTTTATTAAGCGTTTCGGATAAAACAGGAATTGTGGATCTGGCAAAAACTCTAAAAGAAATGAATTGTGAGATCATCTCGACCGGTGGTACAAAAAAAGTATTGGAAGAAGCTGGAATTGAAGTGATCGAAATATCCAAAGTTACCGGAAATCCCGAAGCATTTGGCGGCAGGATGAAAACGATTTCGTTCAATATCGAATCCGCTTTATTGTATGATAGGGAAAAAGATGCGGATGAAGCTGAAAAACTGGGAATTGAGCCGATTGATCTTGTTGTGTGCAACCTTTATCCTTTTTCCAAAGTAAAGGCTTCAGGAGCTGATTTTGAGACATTGATAGAAAATATAGATATTGGTGGTCCTACAATGGTTCGAGCTGCTGCTAAGAATTTCAAATATGTGGCTACTCTTACAGATGTTGTTGATTATCCAAAGATCATTTCTGAACTGAAGGAGAATGATGGAGTTTTATCTTTTGAAACTCGTTTTGAATTAATGAGAAAAGCATTCAATCATACTGCTGATTACGATGCTCTTATTGCTACAACAATGGATGAGAGAGCTAATGAGAGAAGCATCCGTCTTCATTTTTCCGGTGGAAAGAAACTGCGTTATGGAGAAAATTCACATCAGGAAGGTCATTTCTATCAGGAAGCAGGAACCACAGATTCACTTTATGATATGAAGGTTTTGCATGGGAAAGAAATTTCCTACAATAATCTTAACGATATTCAGGGTGCAATAGATTCAGTAAAAGATTTGCAGAGATTTGCTGTGGGTGTGATAAAGCATAGCAATCCGTGCGGACTGGCAGAAGCTGATGATCAGTTAACTGCTCTTAAGCATGCCTGGGCAGGTGATCCTGTTTCAGCTTTTGGTTCTATCATTGCTTTCAATAAAACACTTGAATTAAAAACTGTAGAATTCTTTGAATTGAACAATGAAGATAAAAGTAAACGCAAATTCGTAGAAGTTATTATTGCACCAGGTTACAGTGAAGAAGCACTCAAATATCTAGAATTCCATAAAAATTTGCGTATTGTGGAATTCGATCCAACTATCTGCCAACGTAAGATCGATATGAAGTATTTATACAATTCACTTTTAGTTCAGGATGCTGATAATCTGTTATATGAAAAGATGGAAGTAGTGACCGAGAGAAAGGTAGATGTAGAATCCAAGAAACAACTGATCGAATTCGGACTCAAGGCGATGCGACAGGTAAAGTCTAATTCCATAGTATTAGTTCGAGAAATGAAAGATGGATCAAATCAGCTTCTTGGTATGGGAGCAGGCCAGCCAAACCGCTTGATCTCGACAAGATTAGCAATAGAGAAAGCCACTGAGAATCTGACAATGGAATATGATGGAGAAGACATCACCTCATATTATTCTAAGGAATTTGGAAAAGCTATTCTTGTTTCCGATGCTTTCTTCCCCTTCCCGGATAACGTTGTTGTGGCTTCTCAAGTTGGGATTAAAACTATTGTTCAACCAGGTGGTTCTATGAGAGATAAAAAAGTTATTGGAGCTTGTAATGAACTTGATATTGCAATGGTATTTACAGGCATAAGGCATTTTAAGCATTAAGAAATTAACCGCAAAGAGCGGAAAGGCGCAAAGGAAAGGATAGTGGACAGAGAAAAGTTGGAGTTGATTGGAAAGCAAATAGTTGATGTTGCTTATCAAGTACATAAGGAACTTGGTCCAGGCTTGCTTGAATCGGCTTATGAAAGATGTATGACGTTCGAGTTTATCGATAGAGGTTTTCATGTTGAAAGACAAAAAAAACTTCCAATAATTTACAAAGGGAATTTGATCGAAGGTGGGTATCGACTGGATTTAATTGTTGAAAAAGAAATTATAATTGAATTGAAAACAGTCGATCATATTCTTCCAGTACATGAAGCCCAATTAATATCATACTTAAAACTTTCAGGTAAAAAACTTGGTTATCTTATCAATTTTAATGTTGATTTGATTAAGAATGGTATATACAGAAGAGTAAATAAACTTTAACTTAGCGCCTTAGCGTACTTAGCGGTAAGAGAAGAGATTAAAAATATGAAGAGGTTAATTATGAATTGTTTAGGAAATTTTTACACTCCACAGATGAAGGTTATTCATCGAGGAAAGGTGCGTGATAGTGTGCGTATTGATGAGAAGACAAGAATGATTGTTGTATCTGATAGAATATCAAGTTTTGATAATGTATTGAATAACTTCATTCCACAGAAAGGTGCAGTATTAACAGGAATTACAAATTATTGGTTCGAAAAAACAAAACATATCGTTGATAATCATTTCATCAAAATGATCGATCCAAATATAAGTTTAGTGAAGGAAGCACAACCAATCAAAATCGAGGTGATCGTACGTGGCTATTTAACAGGTTCGATGTGGCGAGGGTACAAAAATGGAAAGCGAAATTTCAGCGGTGTAGCTGCACCCGATGGTTTAAACCAAAACGACAAGTTTCCAACTCCGCTTGTAACTCCTACAACAAAAGAAGATTCTGATCGTCCAATTACACCTGAAGATATCGTGAAGGAAGGTTGGACTACAAAAGCAATATATGATGAGATGAGTAAAATCTCGTTAGAGTTGTTTGATTTTGGTAGTAAATTCCTTGAAGAAAAAGGAATCATTTTGGTCGATACAAAATATGAATTTGGTATTATCGATGGTAAAATAGTTCTGATTGATGAAATTCATACACCCGATTCATCAAGATTTTGGAGTTTGGAAGATTACAAAAAAGATTCAACAAAAGTAGACTCGATCGATAAGGAATATGTACGTCAATGGTTATTGGCAAATAAAGTTGATGGCAAACTTCCAAGTGTTTTAGCTGAAGAGGTTATAGAAGAAACAAACAGGCGCTATCTTGATATTCATCAACGAATTACAGGTGACAAATTGAACTATGATTTTAATGAAGATGTCTACGACAGAGTTAAAAGAAATCTAATCTCAGAAGGATTGATTAAAGATGGTTATGTAATAATTATCATGGGCTCTCCAATGGATTTACCTCATTGTGAGAAGATCAAAGCGGTTTTGGATAAATATGATATTTACATTGATATGAGAGTTACTTCTGCTCACAAGAATGGTGAAAGGATCGGTGGAATTACTGATGTTTACAATAATTCTTTAGAACCTGGTTGTGTGATAGCTGTAGCTGGAAGATCTAATGGACTAGGTGGTGCTCTTGCTGCTAATCTTGCTATTCCACTAATCAACTGTCCTCCATTCAAAGATAAGGTCGACATGATGGTTAATATAAACTCATCTTTGGTAATGCCATCCAAAACTCCTGCTTCCACAGTTATAGATGTGAGTTCTGCTGCTCTTGCAGCTCTGCGTAGTCTGAATCTGCAAAGGTTGAAAACGGTTTTCAGAAATGAAATTAAGGAAGTGAAAGAATCTCTTATTATAGCAGATGATGAGATACGGAATAGTTAGCATCGAACAAAACTAACTAAACGAACTTTCTTGGGAGTTATATTGAAAGATTTAGTGTACATGGAGGAAAGCTTTAAAATCAAACAAGCTTGTATAGAAGTGCGAAAAAGGATTGGGAATGGTTTCTTGGAAAAAGTGTACGAACATGCACTAATAATAGAACTGGAATTACTTAATTTCAATGTGGAATCACAAAAAACTATAAAAGTTAAATATCGTGATCAAATAATCGGAGATTATAAAGCTGATCTTATAGTTGATAATAAGATCATTATCGAATTGAAATGTGCTGAAAGAATTAGTAATCTTCATAAAGCTCAGCTTCTTAATTATTTGAGAGTAACAGGATATAAGTTGGGAATTTTAATTAACTTTCCAAACAACAGAAAGGGATTTGATTATGAAAGGGTACCTAATTTAATAGAACAGAATTCCTAAGTAGACAAAAAAGAGTTAGTTTTGTTCGTTTTGTTAGGTGCGAAAAGAGGAGAAATATGAATATTGCAGTTATTGGTTCAGGTGGTAGGGAGCATGCTATTGCCTGGAAATTATCACAAAGTAACTTAGCAGATGAAGTTTTTGTTCTTCCCGGGAATGGCGGAACAGAAAACAATGTTGATGTTGATATAAATGATTTTGAAATGATATTGAATTTCTGTAGGCATAGAACAATTCAACTTATTTTTGTAGGTCCGGAAGATCCTCTTGCAGCCGGTATTGTAGATTACTTTGCAGATACTCCTGTAAAAGTTTTTGGTCCGGATAAAGCTGGTGCACAGTTGGAGGGATCAAAGATCTTTGCAAAAAGATTCATGCGGAAATATGGCGTGTCTACAGGAGCTTATCAGGAATTTGGGGGGGCAAAAGTAGATTGTTGTCAGCAGTTAACAATTTTTCCAAATGATACAATAAAGAAAATGAATGGTAGCTGTGTTATAAAGTATGATGGATTAGCTGCCGGGAAAGGTGTATTTGTATGTTCCAAGGAAGAAGAGGCACTTGCAGCTTTAAATGAAATCCATTCAAAATATGGGGTAGATGCATCCTACTTGATCGAGGAAAGACTGGAAGGAGATGAACTTTCTATCCTTGCTTTTACAGATGGGGATGATTATCAATTATTACTTCCTTCACAAGATCACAAGCAATTGTTGGATGGTGATAAAGGACCTAACACTGGCGGAATGGGAGCCTTCTGTCCGGTTCCATTCTACAACGAAGAACTCAAAAAAAAGATCGAAAACGATATAATTAAGCCAACGATGAATGGCATAAAAACTGAGGGATTCAATTTTAAAGGCGTTGTATACTTTGGTTTGATGATCACCAAAATCGGACCGAAATTATTGGAATATAACGTACGGCTTGGTGATCCTGAAACTGAAGTTGTGCTGCCTGCCATGAAAAGTGATCTGCTTGAACTTTTACTTTCTTGTTTCAACGGTACTTTGAAAGATTATAAAATGGAATTCAACAAAGGATTTTTTGTAGATGTTGTCTTGACATCAGGCGGCTATCCGGCAGCTTATAAGAAAGGAATCCCTATTTGTGGAATTGAAAAAAATCAGGAATTAATCTTTCATGCCGGAACTAAAGAAAATGATGATAAAATTGTAACATCCGGTGGACGTGTGCTGAATGTTGTTGCCCATGGAGATAAGTTGGAAGAAGCAATCAATAAGGCATATGAACGGATTAATGATTTTTATTTCGAGGATATGTTCTTTAGAAAAGATATTGGCAGAAGGAAGAAAACTAATATATATTATAGAATAGACTAATTAATTAAGGTTAGTTTACAAATTTTCGAATGCAAGGTAATTATGGATTGGAAAAAAGAATTAAAAAACAATATTGTTTCGGTAGAACAACTGAAACAATACTACCAAATTTTCAATAAAGATGCACACGTACTTAAGAAGATAATTGATAGACATCCAATGAGCATAACCAGACATTATTTATCACTTATCGATTTTGATGATCCTGATGATCCTATCGCGAAAATGGTGATTCCATCGATCAAGGAGCTTGATATTACCGGCTCCTATGATACAAGTGGGGAAAAGCTCAGTACTAAGTTTATTGGGTTTCAACATAAGTATCCTCAAACAGCTTTGATCTTATCAACTTATCGTTGTGCTGCCTATTGTCGATTTTGTTTCAGAAAGCGTATGGTTGGAATATCAAAAGATGAGATATTCCAAAACATAGATCGAGCTGTAAATTATATCAAAAAGCATTTAGAGATCAATAATGTGTTAATTACTGGTGGTGATCCATTGATGCTATCTACAAAAATATTAAAACGTTTTCTAGATAAACTTTTTGCATTTGATCACATTGATTTTGTTAGATTTGGAACTAAAGTTCCAGTATATCTACCACAACGAATTAGTGAAGACAAAGAACTACTATCCATTTTAAAATACTATTCTGATAAAAAAAAGCAAATATATTTTGTAGTTCAAATTGATCATCCTCGTGAGATTACACCTGAATTAATTAAAGCTGTAAATATGTTGAAGAGAAGAGGTGTAATCTTGAATAATCAGACTGTATTGATGAAAGATATCAATGATTCTCCTGATGTTTTAGCAGAATTGCAAAATAAGCTGGTCTCAATTGGGATAAATCCATATTATGTGTTTCAATGCAGACCTGTGAAACGCGTAAAAAATCATTTTCAAATTCCAATTTATAGTGCTTATAAAATCGTTGAGCAGGCAAAAGCAAAACTAAATGGACATAGCAAACGATTTAAATTCATTATGTCTCATAAAACAGGAAAAATTGAAATTATAGGAATTATGAATGACGAAATATTTTTCAAATATCATCAGGCGAAAGACCCCCAAAATAATGGAAAATTATTCAAAAGAAGATTGAATAAAATTGCCGGCTGGTTGGAGGAATTTCCAGTGATTAAGGAAGAATCTTGAAGAAGATAACGATATTAATAAGCGGTCGCGGCAGTAATATGCAGGCAATTATCAGAAACATTCAATCGGGCATTCTTAAAGAAATATGCACAATTCAATCTGTGTTTTCCAATAAGAAAAATGCAGCAGGATTGCATAAAGCAAGCAAACTTGGCATTCCAACACACGTGATTGCTTCCAAAGGGATAAAGAGAAAAATCTATAATGCATTACTGTTAGATTGGTTGAAAAATGAAAATCCTGATTTCATTGTTTTAGCAGGATATATGAAGATCCTTTCACCGGAGATCATTCAGGAGTTTCCAAAAAAAATCATCAATATCCATCCTGCTGACACATCTCTACATCAGGGTTTACATGGTTATGATTGGGCATTTGAGAATAAATTAAAAACTACAAAAGTTACAGTTCATTATGTGGATGAAGGATTGGATACCGGTAAAGTTATTGGTAAGAAAGAAGTAGATATTTCTGATTGCAAAACAATTGAAGATGTAGAACAAAAAGGATTGAAGATAGAACATAAATTCTATAGTGAATGTTTGAAGAAAATTTTTGAGGATAAATGAAGAAAATAGCAATTATTGATTTTGGTGGGCAGTATACTCACCTCATAGCACGTCGCATTCGTAACTTGGGAGTTTACAGCGAAATATATCATCCGGAAGAATTTGCAGTTAATGAAGATATTATTGGAATGATCTTTTCCGGTGGACCGCAATCTGTAAATGCCGAAGATGCTTATCGTATCAATATTAATATTGAAAAGATAAATATTCCAATATTGGGAATTTGCTATGGACATCAGATCTTGGCATCAATGCTGGGTGGAACAATTGATAGCGGAGAGAATAAAGAATACGGATTGACCAATATTTCCTGTAAGAAAGAATCATTACTTTTTGCTGGATTGGAATCCAATCAATCAGTTTGGATGAGCCATGGTGATCATGTTTCTGTTTTACCCCAAAATTGCAGAATAACTGCTTCATCCGATTCGATCAGGATTGCATCTTATGAATCTTTAGACCAGAAGTTCTTTGGTGTTCAGTTCCATCCGGAAGTTACTCATACAATTAATGGTTTAAAGATGCTGGATAAATTTATATCGGTTTGTACTCAAGATCGAACTTGGAATCCACAAAATTTCAAAGAATCTCTTATTCAACAGATAAAGGATGATGCTAAAGGTAGAAAGTTGGTTCTGCTTCTTTCCGGTGGCGTGGATTCGCTGGTTGCTTTGGAATTATGCATTCAAGCACTGGGAAATGAGAATGTATTCTCAATTCACGTGGATACAGGTTTCATGCGCTTGAACGAGTCAAGAGAGATTATGGAACACTTCGATAAACTTGGTTTTAAGAACATCAAGATCATCGATGCTGAAGCACAATATTTGCAAGAATTGGAAGGTGTGGTCGAACCGGAAGCTAAACGTTTGATCATTGGAAAATTATTTGTGGATATTGCTAATGCTGAACTTGTTGCTTTGGAAGAACAGGAAGAACTTATGCTGGTTCAGGGCACGATTTATCCTGATACAATTGAAAGCGGTTCCACCGATAAAGCTGCTAAAATTAAAACTCACCATAACCGCGTGAGTGAAATTGAAAAACTGATCGAAGAAGGCAGAATAATCGAACCAATAAAAGAACTGTATAAAGATGAAGTACGTAAATTGGGAGATGAATTGGGATTGCCGCATAAACTGGTTTACCGTCATCCATTTCCAGGCCCAGGTCTGGCGATTCGCGTGATCTGCAGTGATACTGATAAACCTTCTAACGATTATTTAGATGATAATACAAAATTAAATGAGATACTATCTGAATTTGGTCTATCTGGAAATATCCTGCCGATAAAAAGCGTCGGCGTGCAAGGTGATTTCCGCACCTATCATCATCCGGCTGTGATTTGGTTCAAAAACCAGAAAGAATCTGATTGGAAAATATTGAAAACGGCAGCTTCGAAAACTATAAATAAAATACAATATGTAAACAGGATAGTCTTCAGCAATCAACCGGTTGAATTCATATTAGATAAATTGTATTTGCAAAAAGAAGTACTTGATAAACTGCGAGAGGTTGATGCAGTAATGCGTGAAGAAACTGATCACATACCAGAGATCTGGCAAATGCCGATTGTGAGTTTACCGTTATTTAATAAAACAGGGCAAGCTTTTGTGATGCGTCCAGTTTGCTCAACAGATGCCATGACAGCCAGCGTATATGAAATGGATTTCAAAGAATTTCAAAGACTCTCAGAATTATGTAGGAATATTGATGTTGTAGGAAACCTGCTATATGATGTAACAACCAAACCACCGGGAACTATAGAGTGGGAGTAAAATTAATTCGGGATTAGGAATGAGGAGTTAGGAATTTCAAATTTCACATTTATAATTTCTAATTACTTCTCTCTTGCCTTTAAAACTTCTTCTTCGATACTCTTAGGAACTGCCTTATATTCACTGAACTCCATTGTGAAATCTGCTTTACCTTGAGTTACCGATCTAAATTGTGTAGCGAGTCCAAAAGTCTCTGAGAGTGGCATTTCCGAATCTATACGCGTAAAATGATTATCTATAACAGTATCTGAAACGAGTCCTCTATTCTGGTTGATAATTGCCATGATGTTCCCACGAAATTCAGATGGAGTTTCTACTGAAACTTTCATTACAGGTTCAAGAATGATTGGTTTAGCTTTTTTGTAATTTTCTCTGAACGCTGATCTGGTTGCAATTTCGAAGGCAAGTTGTGAGGAATCTACTGCATGAAAATCACCATCATCTAAAGTCATTTTTACGCCAACTACCGGGAATCCTGCAAGATTTCCTTTTTCCAATGCAGAGAAAAAACCTTTTTCACAACCTGGAATAAATTGGCTGGGAATGTTTCCACCTCGAACCTTATCCTTAAAACAATTATCATCTTTTCCTGAATGGGTAAGAATCCCCTTGACACGAGCAAATTGACCACGTCCGCCGGATTGTTTCTTATGGATATAATCAAATTCGATTGCTTTTGTAATGGTTTCTCGATATGAGACTTGAGGTGCACGAACTTCCAAATTAACACCATATTCTCTTCTCATTCTTTCGATATACACATTTAGGTGTAATTCACCCATGCCATGAACAATAGTTTCGTTGGTTTCTTCATCGACATTTGCTTTAAAGGTGGGATCTTCTTTAGTGAATCTTGACAAAGCTTTAGATAGTTTATCTTGATCCGCACTATCTTTTATTCCTAATGCCAAAGATATAATTGGTTTAGGAACGTAGGATTCACGCATTGTATAATTTATATTTCCACCATTAAAAGTGTCTCCCAAAGCGCAATCAACTCCAAACAGGGCTACGATGTCACCTGCTTTTGCACTTGTGATATCTTCCATATTATCTGCATGCATTTTTACAAGTCTACCTACTTTTATTTTATTACCTGTTCTTGCATTTCTTAAGTCAGATCCTTTTGATATTGTGCCCTGATAAATCCGTAAGTACGTAAGCTGTCCATATTGTTGATTTTCCAATTTAAATGCCAGTGCAACTGTTGGTAATTCAGGATCGGAAACTAAATTAATGCTTTTCATATTATCATCTTTATCATGAGCAATATTTATACCTGTTGTTGGGTCTGGAAGATAGCGGACAACCGCATCCAGAAGTAATTGAACCCCCTTATTCTTAAATGCAGAGCCCATAAAAACAGGTGTCATCTCCATTGCAATGGTAGCTTTTCTCACAGCATCAATTATCATTTCTTCAGTTTCAATCCCATCTAAAAAAGCTTCTGCCAATTCGTCACTGAACATCGAAACAGCATCGATCATCTCTTCGCGCATTTCTTCAGCTTTTTCTACATATTCAGCAGGAATATCTTTTTCGAGGACCTGTTCACCCTTGGGTCCTGTAAAATATCTTGCTTTTCTGGAGATTAGATCGATAATGCCTTCAAATTTTTCTTCCAAACCAATTGGAATTTGCATCAAAACCGCATTATGATCAAGCTTCTCACAAAGTTGATCCTTCACTTTCTCCGGATCAGCTCCAACTCTATCCAATTTATTTATGAAGGCAATGTGAGGAACTCTATATCTTTTCAATTGCCGGTCGACTGTAATCGATTGAGATTGAACTCCGCTAACTCCACAGAGAACAAGTATAGCACCATCCAATACACGGAGTGCATTTTCTACCTCTATTGTAAAATCAACGTGTCCTGGTGTATCAATAACATTTAGGTTATAACCATCCCATCTTACATTTGTGGTAGCAGATGCGATTGTTATACCACGTTCTTTTTCCAGTTCCATGGAATCCATTGTTGCTCCCACGCCATCTTTTCCTCGAACTTCACCAATTCTATATATTTTATTACAATAATATAATATACGCTCTGCTAATGTTGTTTTACCGGAATCTATATGAGCGCTGATCCCGATATTTCTAAATTTTTTAATATCCATTTTATTACCTCTTTTTCTTCTTAATATCAATTATTCATTTGATGTTTAACAAATTGAAAAATAAATATTTATAAAAATGCTAATCTAATCGATTAACTATTTGAACCATAAATTTTTTTAAGGATTTATTATACAAGTAAAATTTTAAATAATGTAGAAACATTTAAGATAAAGTAAAATTAATAAATATTATGGTGTGGCAACAGCTCCAATTATCATATTATTATTTAACTTTTCTAAATATACAAAATTATAGATATACGGTATATTATTTTCTAAGGTAATAATATTAAAATAATTTATTTTATCAACTTGATGGAGTTTATTAATATAATCTTGTATGAACAAACGTCCAATAGAATTTTTTATAGTTATCATATTATTCCCTGCAAAAAGAGGATTACCAGAATGTGCTAAAACATTACCATTTATATCAATTATAAATAGATGGGTTTTGAAGTCTCTAAATTTTCGAGGTTTTTCATTAATAATAGATATGGTTCTCTCCAAACCAAATTTTACAATATATTTCTTACATTTAAGCACTAATTTCTTAGCTAATACATTTAATGGATCAGGTTTTCTCTGTACATAACCACTTCCAGGAATTCGAGTTTTATCAAATTTAAACCTTTTGGAAATTAAATCGAATTCTTCTCCATCATATGGTTTCAAGTCTGAGTATGCTTTAGAAAAATAAGAAAATATAATTACAATTAAAAACAATAATATTATAAAGTTCTTCATAATCCCTCTCATAAAATTTTTCTTATGTGTTTACGAAATTAGATAACAATAATTTTGTGTCAAATATTTTATAATTAGCACAGCTGAAACTATATGCAATAATTTTATTAAAATAATATTTTATTCAAACAATTTCTAATTGACAAAATAAAGCTTAAAAACATTTTTCCAAAAAAATTGCTTGGAGAAATTATGAAAAAAATATTAGTTACAGGTTCAGTTGGTCAGATCGGGTCAGAATTAACAATGTTATTAAGAGAACTTTATGGAAATGATAATGTTGTAGCTGGTGGCAATAGAACAAAACCCAGTGGACAATTATTGGAATCAGGTCCTTTTGAAATAGTAGATTGTACTGATGCAACAAAATTAACAGAGATAGTTAAGAAATATAATATTGACACTATTTACCATTTAGCAGCCATACTTTCAGCTGTTGCAGAAGCAAAACCAAATTTAGCTTGGAATGTGAATATCAATGGTTTGTACAATGTTTTAGAAGTAGCACGTGAAAATAATTGTGCTGTTTTTACTCCGAGTTCAATCGGTGCTTTTGGCCCCTCTACTCCTCCGGACGATACACCTCAGGATACAATTCAACGTCCCAACACAATGTACGGTGTAACTAAAGTTGCCGGAGAATTACTTTGTGATTATTATTACAAAAGATTTAATGTAGATACACGTGGAGTGAGATACCCGGGAATAATTTCTAATGAAACTCTGCCGGGTGGTGGAACTACCGATTATGCTGTAGATATCTATTACGAAGCAATAAAAAAGAAACAATATACAAGTTTCCTCAAGGCTGGAACTTTTCTCGATATGATGTATATGCCGGATGCGCTGAAAGCCGCAGTAGATATTATGGAAGCAGATCCTGCCAAACTAATTCACAGAAATGCTTTTAATATTTCTACAATGAGTTTTGATCCAGAAATGTTAGGTGCTTCAATTCGCAAACATATTCCTGAATTTAAATTGAATTATGATGTGGATGAAATGCGCCAGGCTATCGCTGATAGTTGGCCAAATAATATGGATGATTCTGCTGCTAAAGAAGAATGGGGTTGGAATTATGATTTTGATCTTGCGAAAATGACAGAAGATATGCTAACAGTATTGACTAAGAAGCTGAAGTAATGATCTTTGGAGTTGGTATCGATAACATTGAAGTAGAAAGAATAAAGAAGCAAATCGATGGTTCAACTAAATTCAAAGAGAAGATATTTACATCGAAAGAAATCGAATATTGTGAATCTAAAACGAATTATGCCGAAAGTTTTGCTGCTCGTTTCGCAGCTAAAGAGGCAT
>JAGLPW010000175.1 GCA_023137125.1 Candidatus Cloacimonadota bacterium
ACTGCATAAAGAGTGAGAAATAAAGATTGAATTCCAAAAAAGAAAATTCCAACCAGCAGTGCCGGCGTAAGAGCTAAAACGACTTGCCACATAACAGAATTTACTGATATTCTCTGCTTGATATGCGGTGCTGCAGAAACAGCAAAAACATCGTTCATATATCCTCCAATATTTTGGAATTAGGGATTTGGGATTCGGGGTTCGTATTCCCGTTCCAGTGTCCTTAATCCAATTTCATTTTTAATTTTGAGATTAATTTATTTAGCATCATTGCTATACTTCTAATTGAATCTGAAACTTTATTAAAGTTATTTTGATCAACGTATTTAAGCTTAAAAGCAATTATAATTTGCGTCTCCAATTCCATTAAAGAACCTCTTGCAACACGCAGAAAATAGATATATTCTTTAGTTGTTCCACGTCCCCACCCTTCAGCAATATTGGATGAGATAGAAATGACAGCTCGCTGCATTTGGTTAGTAAGAGCATACTTTTCTTTCGATGGGAATAAATCGATTATTCTATAAATTTCAACCGCAAGCTCTATTCCTTTTTGCCAAACAATTAGTTCTTTATAATTTTTCATAATAATTTCCGAATTCCGAATTACGAATCCCGAATTCCTACTTCTATCTATTTTTCTCGCTCACCTTGATCTTACCAATATCTATCCATTGGATAAGCTTTATGTGAGAAGGACAAACATAGGCACAACTACCACATTTCATACAGTCCATCACGCCAAATTTTTCAGTAGAATCCCAGTCATCGTTGCGTACGTGATGAGCGATAAGGCTAGGCACAAGATTCATAGGACAAATATCTACACATCGTCCGCAGCGTAAACACACATACTCTTTTTCTCTATGAGCCTCTTTTTTATCAAACAGAAGCAAACCGGAACTTCCTTTGGTCATTGGAGTCTCTAAGGATGGAATTGCGAATCCCATCATTGGTCCACCGGAAATAACCTTGCCAATGTCTTCTGAAGTACCACCGCAATATTCTAAAAGATCAGAATAAAAAGTACCAATACGTGCTTTTATGTTTTTTGGATCTTTCACTATCTTACCACTAACGGTAATAACTCTTTCTACTAAAGGTTTTTTATACCGTACAGCTTCGTAAACAGCGATTGCAGTTCCCACATTTTGAACAACAACATTCACATCCATGGGGAGTCCACCTTTATTAGGAACTTTACGTTTTGTAGCAGCGTAGATGAGTTGTTTTTCTGCACCTTGCGGATACTTGAGGTGAAGTCTTACAACTTTGATATTTTTATCATTCTTCAAAAGGTTTTTAAAAAGTTTGATAGCATCAGGTTTATTTGCTTCAATTCCAACAATACCATTCTTTGCATCAACGATCTTCATTAGTATTTTAAGTCCGAAAATTATATCATCTGCTTGTTCCAACATTATCCGATAATCAGCTGTAAGATATGGTTCGCATTCCACACCATTTAAAATAATAGTATCTATTGTTTTTCCTTCTGGTGGTGAAAGTTTTACATGAGTTGGAAATCCTGCACCACCCATTCCGCAAACACCTGCATCAGCAATTCTGTCCTTCATATCTTTTGCAGCAAGTTCCATAAAATTACTATCATCAATAAGCTCGATCCATTTGTCTTCACCATCACTGGTGATCTCTATACCTTGTACTAATGCGCCTGTGGGATGGTTGAATTTATCGATCTTAGTAACCTTGCCGGAGATAGATGAATGCATGGGAATAGAAACAAAACCACCTGCTTCTGCTATTTTTTGCCCAGCTAGAACCTCATCACCAATCTTAACAATTGGCTTTGATGGAGCTCCAATATGTTGTGAAAGAGGAATTATAATTTTTTGTGGTATCGGCATTTCTTCTATTCTCTTATCTTTAGAAAAAGCTTTATAATCGTGAGGGTGAATTCCACCTGGAAATGTTTTGAAACCCATATTCTCTCCCTTTAATTTAAATAATACTAATAATAATAATTTTTATACCAAATTTTAAACTTTTATTTTAATAGCAAGTATTTTTTTTTATGTTCATTAAAGCAGAAAATTTTGGTGTTTGGGAGTTGAATAAATTGGATTTTAAGAGTAAATATTATTTTGGATTTTAACCTTCGGAAGGATTTTGTTCACTGATATAATTTTGTTAATAATTGAAAATTACAAAGTCTCGATCTTTTCAAATTCGATCTTATTTGTGTTTAGAATATCAGTTGCTTTTTCTTTATCTTCAGTATCTATCTGAACACAATAACCGCAATCTGAACTGAGATGACGTGGAACGCTGATCATCTTACATACGATATTGTTACTTTTTAATTCATCCTCTGCCCAGATAGCATGATTTGTTGAATGAAATAATATTACAGCTTTCATGTTCTTTTGCCTTCGGAAACAGATTTTAGTGCCTGCACAGCAAGATCAATTTCCTCTTTTTTGTTGAAAATACTAAATCCAAATCTCAAAGTTCCTTCTGGAAAAGTTCCGATAGTTTTATGGGCAAGTGGTGAACAATGTAATCCTTGCCGACTCATTATTCCATATCTATCTGAAAGAATTTGTGTTGTTTCAGAGACGGAATAGCTATTTATTTTGAAGGCAATAACACTGGTTGAAGGAAGTTGGGAAGAGGAATAACAGTAAAAATCTTTTACGAATGTTTCAGCCTTTTGGATGAAATAATTCTGAAGTTCCGTTTTATGCTCTAAAATTCTTTCAATTCCACCTTCTCTTTTTTGTATATATTTAGAACCTGCTAAAAGACCGTTTAATCCTGCTACATTTAAAGTACCGCTTTCGAAACGGTCGGGAAGAAAATCCGGCTGCTCGATCTTATCGGAAAAACTACCTGTTCCACCATATTTAAGTGGTTTTATCCGTTTAAAATCAAATCCATCTGAGATTACCATTCCGCCGGTTCCGGTTGGACCATATAAACCTTTATGACCCGCAAAAGCTAGGATATCGATATTATCCCGATCAATATCGATCGGAACTACTCCTGCTGATTGAGCACAATCAACAATGAAGATAATTCCACTTTCTCGGCAGATCTTGCCAATTTCCCGAATCGGTTGAATGCAGCCGATCACATTTGAAGCATGATTTATTATAATTGCTTTGGTTTTAGTTGTAATTGCTCTTCTGATCTTCTGCGGATCAAGAATTCCGGTTTTATCAGCTTGAATAATGGAAAGTGAAATGGTTCCATCCTTTTCCATTTCATGTAAAGGACGGATGGTACTGTTGTGTTCCATACTGGATGTGACAGCATGGTCTCCTTTCTCTAAAACACCTTTAATTGCCAAGTTCAAAGCTTCAGTTGCATTGGAAGTAAAAATAACATGCATCGGATTTCTTAATCCGAAAAGTGTAGCAATAGACTTTCTGGTTTTATATACGATCTGACCGGCTTCAATTGCCATTTTATGACCGGAACGACCCGGATTTGCACCGATCTGTGTCATATAGCGAATAACTGCATCGGTTACACATTGCGGTTTTGGGAAAGAAGTAGCAGCGTTATCAAAATAGATAACGCCACCATGTGTTCTATCTTTTAACATGATAAATTATATGCTCTGAGTTTTCTGTTGTTTCAAATTTCAAATTATTTTTTGTTAGAAGTCTTTTCACATTCTCACACGATGCCTCACTATCCATCAGTACTTCAAATTCACCTTTTTCGTTTCTTAATTCATTTAAAACTAAAACTACAGGTTGCGGGCAAGAAAGTCCGCGAGTATCTATTTGTTTCATTTTTTTCTCCTATTTTTAGCCACTAAGAACACGAAGTAACACTAAATATTTTCTTAGTGAATTTTCGTGATTTAATTACTTATATTTTTCTTTTTTGGATCATACTAAAACCGATAATCAGACAGAATATAATACCGATGATAGTTCCATATGCTCCGAATGTTCCGATTCCTTTGGGAGAAGATGCCATTGAAAAATTATGAGAAAAAGCTGCTCCTCCTAACATACCCAATACGAAAACAGATGCATCAGTATCTCCTTCACCGCTTAGAATAAGTTGACGACCCGGACATCCACCTGCCAGAGCAAATGCCAAACCGGATAGAGTCATCCCCAGGAAATTCCATAAATGCAGATCATGAGCAACTGGTTGTCCTGCGAATCCGGCGTTGAATTGACCAAATACAAGGTTCATTACAAAAGCTGAAATGGCAAAGGCAACCACACCACTAAAAAGATGGAAATCTTTAACTATGATAATATCACGGATAGATCCCATTGTGCAGAAACGGCTTCTTTGAGCTAATCCACCGATTATGAGACCAACTATCAAGCTGATAATAAGCGGAGCATGCATAGCTCCAGGCCCTTTTTCACTGAAGAATATTGGTTTGAATTGGAATACCAGCATCAGCAACAAAGCTACCATTATTACCGGCATGATATATCCTGCAGCTTTCTGTACTGTAGGTGTTGATCTCCCCAGATTGTATCCCTTTCTGATGAAAACAGTTCCAATAAATATACCAAATATTAATCCGAGAATTCCAATTATAGCATTCAGGTCTCCTCCTGCTAAACGCAGAAAAGCACGCCATGGGCATCCCAAAAACACAAGTGCACCGATCATGGCAAAGAAACCAAGGGAAAAGCGAATTATAGATGATGATCCACCTCTGGGTTTGAATTCTTTGAAAGTAAAAGAAATGAGAAATGATCCGAGTAAAAGCCCAATTATTTCAGGACGGATATATTGTACTACTCCTGCTCTGTGCAGCCCTAAGGCTCCTGCAATATCCCGCTCGAAACAGGCAATACATAATCCCATATTGGGTGGGTTTCCCAATTTTTGAAGAATTGCTGCCAAAATACCAATAACAGCACCGACAAAGATAATGCCACTTTTTGTAGAAAAGAAATTTTTCATTTTGTTACTCCTTATTAGATTTTTATTATTTTGTTAATGAGGAGTTCAATCAGAACAAATGTAGAGTATACCTGAAATTGTGAACTTTTTTGTAATTATTGGAATAATCCTCTCTGCCCGAAAGAGTCTCCTGTTGGAATTTTGCAAAACCGTCAGATAAATCCGGGCAAATGTATCATTATTATTCCTAAATTTTTATTTTCTGTTAGGAGATAACTGGAAACGTTAACTATTTGTCAATATTAAATTATTGTTTTTATGCTTAGCTATAAATTGAAGTTAACAGCAGATCCTTACCCTTTAAAAGATTATTCCTTTTAGAAGGATTCTACAATTAACCATGCTCTGTCATCCTCAGCTTGCCTGGGGATCTAAGAGATTCCCAATCTAGTTGGGAATGACAATGTTTGATGTTTTCGAATTGTTAACTTTCGGAAGGTCAAAAAAAAGGCAAGAAGTTTAACAACCTTCCGAAGGATAATTTTTGCTAATTATTATGCCATTTCTACTTTGTAGATTTGACGCATAATATTAATTTTGTTCATATATTCTTCTTTCTGTTTAGTACCGATAAGATCTTCTTTCGCTTTTTGCTGAACATCTTCAAACTTCGCTTCGGTAGCTTCTTGCTTCTCATTTAATCTGATAATGTGATATCCAAATTGTGTCTTTACAGGTTCAGAAATTTCTTCCTTTTTCAGATCAAAAGCTACAGCTTCATATTCAGGAACCATTTGCCCTTTTGGATACGAACCTAAATTCCCTCCCTTTTCTTTGGAAGGACATTTTGAATGAGCTTTTGCAGCGTCTTCAAAAGTGATCTCATTACCTACGATCTTCTTATGAATTTCTTTGCACTCTTCTTCAGTATCAACTAAAATATGACTTGTGTCTGTTTGTTCAGGAGTTGAAAATTTTGTCTTATTTGTTTCAAAATGCGCTTTTATTTCTGTATCATTTACTTTTACCGATTCCATAAGATTGTTTACATTTAATTGAGTAAGGATCATATCTTTCATTATTGAAATCTCGCTTTTGAACTCATCTGTTTCTTCCAGCTTGTTAGTTTTTGCATCTGCTAAGAAAAGAGTTTGATTAATAAGTTCCTGCAAGATATGTTTTTTACCTTCTTCACTTTGATATTGCATTGCCTGCTGAGGATCTAATCTTTTAATAAAATTGTCTACTTGTGTTTGTGTAATTTGAACTCCATCTACTTTTGCTAATACTTTGTTTTTCATGGATTCTCCTATTTAATTATTTTTTTGATGTTAGAAAAAAAAAGTAAGTTTATATGTCAAACTGTATATTATAGGATATCCAATCAATTAAGATTGTTTGATACTCTTACTCTGGAATGCAGATAAACACCTGAGCTTACTGATTTACACAATTCATCATTTCCATTCCAGATTATTGAATGATTACCTTTTGTAAATTCATTGTTAACTAAAGTTTTGGTTTTCTGTCCTTTGATGTTGCAAATTGTAAGTTTAACTTTAGAATTTGTTCTTTTCGAATCTTAACATCGGGCAATTCTATTTCACAAATAAATCAGATAAAGAACTAGCTTTTGCAACTACTAAAATATTCATTTTTTTACAATCGAACTTTTTGTGATAGCATATTTCGCAATCGGTGGTCCGAGTAATTCATTAACAAAAACAGACATAAGGATAATATTCACCATTTGGACAATTTGAGCTTGAACTTCCATAGAAGTATTTTCAATTAATGGTGATGCCTGAACAAAAAGAACCAAACCAATTGCTACACCTGCTTGCGGCAATAAACCTAATCCTAAATATTTTGTTACATTTGCATCTACTTTCATAACTTTTGCAGAAAAATATATCCCGCAATATTTGCCAATTGTACGAAGTATAATAAATAGTAATCCGGCAAATAAAACACTCCTGTTTTGAAAAATTGAAAAACTTAATTCTGATCCGGCTATTGCAAAAAAAACAGCGTAGAGAGGTGCCATGAGTGGCTGTAAAGCAAATAATATTCTTAGGTTCCTTTTACTAAGATTTATCAGCATCATTCCGATAGTCATATTTGCAATGAGAGGTGACAAATGAAGGCTGAGACAAATTCCTGTAGTCAGAAATAGTATTCCTAAAGTAATGATTTTTATTTCTTTTAAATTTCTTTTTTTCTTGTTGCTAAAATGAATTAGTAGACCACTAATAACTCCGGCAATCAGTGAATAAGCTATTTCCAAAAATCCATGCAATACAGATATTCCTATGTTTACTTTATGTTCGCTGATTGATGTAGTGAAAAGAGTGAAAACAACAGAAAACAGGATAATTGTTCCTACATCATTTAAAGCAATAATCCCATGAAGATAATCTACAAATTTTCCCTTAACCTTTAGTTTTTGTACAATCACAAAAGTAACTTCCGGAGCTGTTGCTGCTGCGATACTACCCAAAAGTAAGGCAATGGAACCGGATATTCCTAACAGCGATAAACCAAAAGAGACCAGAGCAAATGTAAGAAACAGTTGGGAAAGTGTGAGAATTAATATTTTTTTTCCATAAATTTTTAGTTTGGAAAAAGAAAATTCTCCGCCGATAATCAGTGCAATAAAAGATAAAGTTATTTCAGAAATGATAAGAAGCATTTCCATATTTTCATGAGTTATTAATTTTAATCCGGAAGTACCAACGATTATTCCTGAAACTATATATCCGGTGATTGACGGGAATTTTAATTTCTGTGCAAGCTTCCCCAAAAAATAACCGCCGATTAGTAACAAACCTGCACTAAAAAAGATATGGTGAGAGAAATTTTCTTTCATCATCTCTAATAAATGATACATATATTCCTGCTTAACTTTTTAGATTTATTGATAAGATCTAAAGTGTACCCTATTGTCCAGGCAAAAGCACCAAATAACCCCTACTGCCGACACGCTTGTTATGGGCATCATTTTTCACAAACAATACTAAGGTTTAAGCTTCTTAATCAACTTATTTTTATTTTTATAATCATATAATATTTTTCTAACTACGTAGTACATAAAAAATATTATATAAAATATCATTGGTATCGGGAGATCAACTAGAGTGAGATAAAAAGGTGTTTCAATCAAGATTTCTTCTGTTTCTTTTTCAATTATAGTATAGTTAAGTAACCATTTCTTTGAGATTTTGAAATCTTCGCAATTATTCAATTTTCTTCTTGTTCCCAATTCCTTATATGTGTTGTGAAATTCGGGGTTAACATCTTTTGTTAGTAATAATTCACCATTTTTGCTGTATTGTTGATACAACAATGAGCCAAATGAATGTATAACATTGTTGTCATCAATTTTGAAAGACCATCCTCCTGAACCATTATTCTTAATCAACCAACCATATTTGAATTTGCCAGATCTATTATAAACTTGAATTCGTGACCAACTATCCAAACCAACATATATATCTCCTTTATCATCTTGTGCTATATTATTTATAATATAAAGTGGAAATTCAATATTAGTAAAATCTGTAATTGCAATTGAAGTTAGTATTTTAAAAATTATTAGAATCCATAAAAAAAAATTACAAATAATGAATAAAATGATTTCAATTCTTTTCATCTTCTACATTTTCCTTTGCTATAGTTTCAATAAATAGCACTAAACACCGACTTATTTGCCCATAATGTTTGGCGTGTGCGGCGGGATCGGAACGATCACGACCGAACAAACCGACCAAACCTGAATCGGAACGATTCAGCCAAAATAAACCACCCAGCTTACTCGCTGACACGTTTGTTATGTGACTAAAATTTATTTACTCAGTACCAATTGCCTTAATAGAAAAACCTTTATTATTACTTAATTCCTTTTCAATTCTAACCTTTTCTTTTTCAAGTCTCACTTTTTCAAATCTACAATTCCAAATTTGAAAAAGTGATAAGATGTTCTTAAAATGTTCACCTTCAGAAAGAGAAACAATAGCTGGTAAATAATCCTTTACAGTGCTACAAAATGTTTTGCCAATTGTTAGATATCCTATCTTTTCTTCTGCAACACCTGAAACAAAAAACAAAGAAAAACTTTCAAGTGGGTTGAGTAAATCAAGCAAAGGAAGATTAAACACTTTAATAATTTCATCTTTACTACTGTAATTTGGTTTAACTTCTATCTTATTCTTTGAAATAGTAACTTGAGATTTTTCAAAAAAAGATACTCCACTTTTCTTTTTAGCTTTATCCAGAACATCAATGATTGGAATAATTATTGTTAAAAATTCATCACATTTTTTTGCTGCAATTGTGTAGGTTTCTCTTTTAGAATTAGATATTCTATTCTTCTGCGCTTCAATAACTTGATCTTTAGTTGCTTTTATCTGCCCAAGAGCCTTATACGCTAAATATACAATTACCGGTGCACTAAGAAAGTATAGAATTTCTAAAACATCTTTAAAAGTTTGCATAATTATCTCCTTATATGACTCGCATAATGAATATGTCCCCGAACAAGTTCGGGGATACTCCTGATTTGGGAGTGTATACGAACTTTTTCTAAATTTTTGCGATTATTCATTTTCGATTCCTAACTAATCTCAATCATAATTCTTTCTAAAATTCTTACACTGTTTTAAGTATTAAATAAATCAAAATCGAAGTTGGTAAAACTTATCTTAATTGTCAAATAGATTATAATTTTATAAAAGTAGACAAAAAATCTTAACTTAACGAATTTGCAAACAATTATTATATTAGGAATTAGAAATGAAATTGGGACACATTGAGAAGAGAACATTCTGGCTTTTGATGCTGGCATCTTTTTTCAATGGCTTTGTTTTTGGTACGTTCAATATACAGGACATAGTTGCAAAAAAGGCATTGCTTGCCTTAGACTGGCAGATTACAATTCTGGTAATGTTGTGGCCGCTCTCAAATTTGTTCTCTATCTGGTGGGGAAAAGCGCTTGAACGCTCCAAAAGTATTTCTAAATTCTTTATTCTAACAGCGTTTATTGGTAGACTCGTCCTACTTTTCATGTTATTTACTCACAGCTATTATTCCTATTTGATCATCATGATATTTGTGTTTTCTTTTAACTCACTTTTAAGCCCAGCCCAAAACTCGATATATAGAAACAATATTTCTGCAGAGAACAGGGGTGTTTTATTTGGATATACTGCCAGTCTGATCACGTTGATAGCAATAATCTTCAGTTACTCTGCCGGGAAGTTGATGGATATAAATGAAGACTGGTTCCGTTATATATTCTCCGTTGCAGGATTAATGGGCTGTATAAGTTCTCTTTTGATGGCAATGATAAAAATAGAGAACAAAAAATATAGTGCTACCAAGTTAAAACTCAAGCAATTATTTGTAACACCTATAATGAGTACTGTAAATATTTTAAAGAAAAACAAAGATTTTGCCATCTTCCAAAGGAACTTTTTCATTTATGGAATTGGTTTTATGATCATACTTCCTGCTATTCCCAAATTTCTGGTGGAGTATCTTAAAATGGATTATTCACAGACCTTTATGGCAAAAGGAATAATATCTCAGCTGGGAATTCTATTACTCTCTCCAATTGCCGGTAGAGTTCATGATAAGAAAAACCCGTCATTCTTCACATTTCTGGCTTTCTTCACTTTAGGATGTTATCCGCTAATTCTGCTTATCTCCAGTTATCTTATGGGTTCCGGAATAGAAAATTATGTTGTATATTTTGCTTATCTCATTTTTGGAATTGGCATGTCTGGCATTGTAATTTCATGGAATATGAGCTCTATCTTTTTTGCCGGGGATGATGATGTCTCTATGTATCAGAGTGTTCACGTTACACTTACCGGATTAAGAGCGTTAGTTGTTCCTTTCCTGGGATTTCTTGTATTAAAGTATTTTGGTGTAAAAATTGTATTTATTATTTCTATCAGTATGTTCTGGCTTGCTTCTATTTTGAGCTACCTAGATTATCTAAGGATATGTAAATCTGGTGCTAAATATCCGGCCAAGTTTGATAGGATCGTAAAATATTTCCGCAGGTTTCCACCCAGGGGATAATTATTGGAGGATTATTGAAAAAATCATTTTTATTTGTTTTATTAGTTATCGTTAGTTTGTTAGGTGCGGATATCACAGTAGAATATAAATCTTCATTAACACCGGAAGTTATCAGAACCATCGAAATTGACAGCACAGATTATTTTAATGTTTATGAATTAAATAAAACTTTTAAAGCCAATATCTCTGATGATCTTTTAGATCAAAGATTAAATGTGAATATCTATAGTGAGCAGTTAATCTTTTTAATGGATTCCTCATTATTACAGTACGGATCAGATTACTTTAATATGACGTATAATATTATTCAACAGGATGGGAAGTATTTTTTACCTGTAGTATTTCTTACAGATCTTTTACCGCAGATATTCAGTAATTTGATATCATGGGAGAAGAACAAGCTTATCACAAAGACTCCCACAGATAATTCTATTAAGCGGATAGTACTTGACCCAGGGCATGGCGGAAAAGACCCCGGAGCTGTGGGATATTCCAAAAAACATTTTGAAAAAGAAGTAGTATTAGAACTTGCCTTAAAATTAAAGAAAAAACTAGAGCAGCAATTGGACGTGGTCGTTCTTCTATCGCGTGATAAAGATGAATTTATATCTTTGCAGCAACGCACAAAATTTGCTAATGAAAATAATGCAGATCTGTTTATCTCACTTCATTGTAATGCCCACCGGAATTCCAAAATTAATGGGATTGAAGTTTATTATTTATCTACTGCCAAAACAGATGAAGCCAGAGCAGTAGAGGCAATGGAGAACCAGGTTGTATATGAATATGAAGGGGGGCAGGAAGCAGTGAGAAAATATGATGATCTTGCCTTTATTTTAGCCGATATGGCTCAGAGTGAGCATCTGGAAGAAAGTTATAATCTGGGAGCAAATCTCCAAACTGCGCTTGTGAGTGCAACAGAAGCGTATAATCGTGGTGTGAAACAGGCAAACTTTTATGTGTTGCGCGGTGCTTTTATGCCGTCAGTACTTCTTGAATTCGGTTTTATTTCTAATAAAGATGAAGAGAAAAAACTGATAAGTAGTTCATATCAGGAAAAACTTATTGATTCAGTATTTATTGGTATTCGAGATTTTAAAATGAAATATGACCAAATGCAATAAGAGAATCCTAAAAAAAATTATAATAAATATTTTGACAGAAAATACCGCTAACTTTTTCTGACTCCGAAAATTATAAAGATGGAGGAATAAATGCCGAATCATGTGTCTTGCGAAAAAAGACTTAGACAAGAGAAGAAGCGTTCAGCTCGTAATCATTATGTTAAGATGACGATCAATACACTATCCAAGAAAATGAGGAGTGATATTTCTATTGAAGAGAAGGAAACTCTTTTACATGAAGTATATTCACAATTGGATAAAGCTGCTAAAAATCATGTCATTCACAAAAGAACAGCTTCCAGAAGAAAAGCTAGAATATCTGCATTTTTCAATGCTCAAAAAGCAGAAAAAAAATAATTATTAATATATAAAACTGGCAGACATTTTTGAGTGTCTGCCTTTTTTATTATCAGTCCTAAATTAATTTGGGGAATATAATGGATACAAATCTTATCATATATATTGCAGCTGCTTTTTTAATAATAATTTGTGCAATCATTATTGTAATAATAATAAAGAAAAAGAAAACCGCAAACATTAATGTTGATGCAGAACAGGAAAGTTTAAAAGCTAAACTTGCCAAAACAAAAAATGGCCTACTGGGTAAGTTGGCAGAAATTGTTAATCTTCGTGGTAAAGTAGATGATGAATTGATGGATGATCTGGAAGAGATGCTGCTTCAAGCTGATGTTGGTGTACAAACAAGCGGCGACATAATTGAAAGTTTAAAAGAAGAGATCAGACTTCAGAAAATAACAGCATTAAGTGATGTTCAGAAACATCTGGAAGAGATAATTCGCGAATTATTACTGAAAGATTACGGTAGAGAAACTGACCATCTGCAATATAAAAATGTAAAACCATTCGTTGCTCTTTTTACGGGTGTGAATGGTGTTGGGAAAACCACAACGATCGCAAAACTAGCAAAGCGTTTTACAAAAAGCGGGAAAAGCGTGCTCATGGTTGCTGGTGATACATTCCGAGCTGCTGCAATAGATCAGCTGGCTATCTGGGCAGAAAGAACAGGCGCCGATATTATGAGACAACAGGAAGGAAGTGATCCGTCTTCTGTTGTGTATGATGGAATGATGAAAGCTGTGAATAAAAAATATGATGTTGTGCTCATTGATACTGCCGGCAGGCAACACACAAAAGTTAACTTGATGAATGAACTTTCCAAGATAAAAAGAACCATTAAAAAGATAGTTCCCGATGCACCGCATGAAACATTACTTGTGGTAGATGCGACTACCGGACAAAACGCAATTATGCAGGCTGAGTTATTTAATAAAGCAACTGAATTATCTGGTCTTGTTCTTACAAAGTTGGATGGAACTGCCAAAGGTGGAATCGTAATTGGCATAAAACATCAACTTGATATTCCTGTTAAACTTATCGGAGTAGGAGAGACCTACAACGATTTGCGTGATTTTGATGTTAATGAATTTATAGAAGCTATATTTGAATGAGTAGCTACAGACCAACACTAACTAAAAGCATAAAACCAATAATAATATCGTCATTCTGACGAATCTCACACTTTATTCTCCATAGGAAGAATAACCAAAACAAAGTATTACTCGTTCGCAAGTTGAACTTGTTAACGCAATTGTGTTGATAAGTTCAACTTATCAACAAGAAAAATAGATTCCCAAACTGGGATTTGGGAACTAGAATAAATTATTAATTCTGCTTCTCTAAATTATAAAGTAATTTAATCTCATCTGCCCATATCTCAGAATTTGGAGTTTCTAAAATAAGGGGAATATCATCGAATCTGCTATCATTCATCAAGAACTTGAATGCATCTAATCCAATAAATCCTTCTCCAATACTTTCGTGTCTGTCAACCCGTGATCCCAGTTCTTTTTTGCTGTCATTAATGTGCATTCCCTTTAAATATTGGAATCCGATCAATTTTTCAAATTGCTGAAAAGTTTTATAGAAGGCTTCTTCATCGCGCAGATCATACCCTGATGTATAAGCATGACATGTATCGATACAAACACCAATCCTAGATTTATCTTTAATTTTATCTATTATCTTAGCTAAATGCTCAAATTTATAGCCAACATTATTGCCCTGGCCAGCTGTGTTTTCTATAACAGCGGTTACGTATTCAGTTTTAGAAAGAGCCCAGTTAATAGAATCAGAGATCGTTTTCAAACATTCGTCCTCTGAGTATTGTCCTAAGTGAGTTCCGGGATGGAAGTTTAAATATTTCAGTCCTAGTTGTTCGCATCTCTGAAGTTCATCTAAAAATGCTTTTTGTGATTTGATAAGTTTTTCACTTTCCGGATGACCGAGATTTATGAGATAACTGTCATGTGGTAAAATGTGTTCAGGTAAGAAGCCTTCTTTCATGCAATTTTCTTTGAACAGCTTAATGTTCTCATCGGTTAAAGGTTTAGAAAACCATTGTCTTTGGTTTTTTGTAAAAAGTGCAAATGCTTTTGCCCCGATCGCTTTGGCGTTGAGCGGTGCATTTTCCACACCACCGGCAGCACTTACGTGTCCTCCAATATATTTCATGTTTAACCTCTTTTTATATTATTGAATAATTGTTGTAATTTGATCTCATCAAGTTTGCCATCAGTTCTCACACCACTGCAAAGATCTATTCCAAAAGGATGAACTTGGTTAATTGCCTGAGCAATGTTATCTGGTTTTATCCCACCTGCAAGAAAAATTGGAATATCTAGCTTTTCTCTTATTTTGCAGCTTATTGCCCAATTGTGAGTTCTTCCGGTTCCACCCAGTTCTTTAACCTGTTTAGATTGATTTCCAGAATCCAATAGAATTGCATCAACTTCATTTTGAATTGCCAGTACATCTGCGATACTTTCTTCTCCTCTTACATGAATTACCTGCACAATAGCAATTCCCGGTAAAGCTTTTTTTAATTCTTTGTGTGTACCGACCATTATATCGTCACAGATCTGTATAGTGTTAGTTCGACAATATTCGTGTTGCTTAATTATTTCATTTATGTCTTGTTTGGAGGTTAATAGGAATGTAGCGATGGGTGGAGGTACAGATGCTGCGATCAGCTTGATAGTTTCCATTGAAATCACACCCGGGCCACTCGGCATTTCTGAAACAAAGCCCAATGCTGATGCACCTATTCTTATTGCCATTTCAGCTTCTTGTATGCTGCTAATGCAACATATTTTTATTCTGGGATTAAAGATTTTTTCCAAGATTTCCCTCCATTTTCTATAAAAAGATAAATGAAACTGCGACTATAAATGTCAAAATATTTGTTATAAATTTATTTTGTTTTAGAAAAATCACTTTACAATACTTAAGCAAAAAGCTGATTTTGATAATTGAGCAAGGAGAAAACTATGAAACAGAAATTAATAGAAGCTGCAAAAAAAGTATCAAAGAATGCCTATGTTCCATATTCAGGATTTCAGGTTGGGGCAGCACTTCTAACAGAATCAGGAAAGATATTCACAGGATGCAATGTTGAGAATTCATCTTATGGTTTAACAAATTGTGCCGAAAGAACAGCTATTTTTAAAGCTGTTTCCGAAGGTGAAACAAAATTTACCGAGCTGGTTATATTTTCTAATACTAATGAATTATTCTATCCTTGTGGAGCATGCCGTCAGGTTATCTCGGAATTTTCTTCCGATCTTAAGATCACGGTTGTTTCTTTAACGGATGAGCTTGAAACAAATATAGCAGAGTTATTACCACACAGTTTTAATTTGGATAAATAAATTTTCAAATTTGCTTTGGAGTGTTAATAAAATAACAGTTATTATGTTGCATTAGATAGATAATGAAATAGCCGGGAAACTTTAGTTTTCCGGCTATTTTCTGTGGGTAATTAACCCACTTTTTATATATTAAAATAACTTCAGTAAATTCTAATTATAGTATTCACTTCTATTATCAATAATTTCTGCATCTTCTTTTAGCTTCTCAAACCATTCATTCAAGTGATCATTTTCTGCTTTTGTTTGAGCTTCTTCCATAAGTCTGTCTTGATCTTTTTCGAAATTATTCATATCGGGTTGAGTACGAACTTTTATTAAAGCAATATAGGAAGCTCTATCACCATTGATAATTCCGGTAAATTCTCCGGCTTCTTTTGCAAGAATAGCTTCATTTAGAACTACATCTTTCCCGATCGTTTTAAATGTGTTATCAATTTTCACATTCGATACTTCAACAATTTGATATTCTTCAACCTCAGCTTTTTTCATATAATCTGCGGTATCATATTTGTTGGCAAATTCAATAGCATTAGTTTGTGCGATCTCTTTTTTCTTCTCAGTTTTAACACTGTTCTCGATTTGCCGCTTAACTTCTTCGAGTTCTTGATAATGCTCGCCAATAATAAAGGATACTTCGCAAATTACATAGTTACCATCTTCTTTAAGTATTGGCTCGTGAAGTTTGCCAATTTTGTTGTCAAAAGCAAAATTAACAACCTCTTCATTTTTGCCAATGCCTACAATATATTGCGATGTACCATATATTTTTTTTGTCTCTTGGATCTCATAAGCAAGTTCTTCAGCAGCTTTTTCTAAACCTAAATCCTCTGCGTTTGCATAAAGGTCATTTGCTAATACTTCCAAATTCTCTTTTGTTGCTTCAGAAGCTTCTTCTTTGAGAAGTATATGGCTTGCCTGGATCTCTTCGGCTCCGTCTTTGATTTTTTTGTCGATAAGCTTAATAATGTGCCAACCAAATCTAGATTTAACAGGTTCGCTGATTTCACCTTTGTTTAACTTGAATGCTGCTTCTTCAAAAGCAGGAACCATTCTTCCCTTAGTAAAATAACCCAGGTCTCCTCCTTGTGGTGCTGAAGGACCTTCAGAATATTTCATGGCAAGTTCAGCAAAATCTTCACCACTAATAGCAAGATTGTAAATAGAATCAACTTTTGTTTTCACAAGTTTTTTATCAGCTTCACTTGGCTCAAGATTTACAGCTACATATTTAAGTTTTCTGGCAG
The DNA here is from genome assembly GCA_023137125.1 of Candidatus Cloacimonadota bacterium. GTDB lineage: Bacteria > Cloacimonadota > Cloacimonadia > Cloacimonadales > TCS61 > Tenebribacter. Next base: position 17,032 of record JAGLPW010000175.1, read on the forward strand.
GATCTTTTTTGTAATCTTCTTTATTCTCATCGTAATATGTTTGCAGATCTTCATCAGTAATTTCAACATCCTTTATCTTATTCGGATTGAAAAATATTATATCTGCATCGGCAAGATTGTTATCATTAATGTATTGTTGCTCAACTTCTTCAAAAGTAACGGTTACTTCAGATTTCACATTTTCATACAATCTTTGATAAGGAAGAGAACTTCTAATACGACTTTCAATCCAGTTGGCAAATTCGGGATTTTCCAATAAAAGCGCTTCATATTTTGCATAATCAAATTTTTCATCTGTCTGGAATTGAGGTATAGATGTAATATCTTCTGTTGGATTTTTCAATTCTTCAATAACATCGTCATCAGTAATTTTTATATGACGTTTTTTTACAGCTTTATCAAATAGTATTTGTTGAACAAGCTGATTCCAAGTTTGATCATTTAACTGTTTTGCGGTTTGTTCATCAATTTCCTTATCGGGATTTTGTTGAGCATAACCTGCATAGGCATTTTGTAAATATTCGCTAAAATCATTTGGATAGATCTTCTCACCTGCGATACTCCCCACAAATGGTTTTTTAATGAAGATACTGCTAATTCCACCAATGGCCATTGAGAGAATAAAAACAGCAGCTATCACAATAACTATCCAGGATCCGTGTTTTCTAAGTCCTTCTAACATTCTACTTCCTCCAAATATATTTCATATATTTTTTTAAGTTTGTGCAATAACTAAAATCTATGATATTTATTCAAGCTTTTTTTTGGGAATCAATAAATTAAGTAGGTTAAATGTACTTCCCAAAAGCTATAAATTGCAGGGAGTATAGACTATTATGGAATCATATATATAAATTATTAATATCAATATATTTAGGCTTGACAGGATAAGCGATACCCAGAATTTTGAATTTCACATAAATA
>JAGLPW010000176.1 GCA_023137125.1 Candidatus Cloacimonadota bacterium
ATTGCTGCAGGTGGAATTGGCAGCGGCAGAGCGTTGGCAGCAGCATTTGCTCTGGGAGCAGAAGCTGTACAGATCGGTTCTCGATTTGCAGCCTGTAAAGAATCGTCTGCTCACGACAATTTCAAACAAAAGATCATAGAAGCAAAAGAAGGTGAAACCCTGCTGATGCTGAAAAAGTTGGTTCCGGTTCGGCTTTTGAGTAACGTCTTTTCTTTTGAAGTTTTCAAACTGGAATCTTCAGGAGCTTCTAAGGAAGATCTCTCTGATCTTCTTGGAAGAGATCGTGCCAAGAAAGGTATGTTCGAAGGTGATCTGCATGAAGGTGAACTGGAAATCGGGCAGGTTTCATCAATGATAACTGAGCTGGAATCAGCTGGAGAAATTGTTGAAGAGGTATGGAGAGAATATCTGGAAGTATTGAAGAAGATTGTACTGGAGAGCAAAACCGAGTTATAGAGAAGATGAAAGAACAGAGATCGTTTTGCTTTGCAAAGCCGATTTATAACTGGCGGAGACGCTGGGATTTGAACCCAGGATACGTTGCCGCATACACGCTTTCCAAGCGTGCTCCTTAAGCCACTCGGACACGTCTCCACTTTTATAATATATTAATTGCGAAAAAAATTATTTGTCTTTTTCTGTAAATTTATTTTTTGGTATTTTATTTTCATCTTCTTTAAGTAGATCTCTCAAGATATTTTTAATATCATCTTTATTCAACGTTGCCTTTGGGAAACCGCCTAAATTCTTATCGTTAACAAGTTTTTCAAAGGTTATCTTTACGGTTTGCATATCATTTTTAGGGATCTTATTAACCAAATGCCTTCCTTCTAAGATAGAAACAATGATAACACCGCATAAAAGGATTATCCAATTTGCATAGATCCAGAATAAGAAGATAGGTATAGAAGCAAAATAACCAAAAATAAGTTCTGTATTTGTGAGGGTGGTTATATACCAGTTAAAGATAGATTTAAATATGATCCAGATGAAAGAAGCAGTAGCAGATCCAATAAATATCGAACTACTCTTTACCTTTATGGTTGGAATAAAAGCAAATCCCAGGCTAAAAATAATGAACAAGATAAAAAATGGTGTGAGATACAATGATATCCTATGCAGAGAAGTTACATCGATAAATATAGAAACTATCGGTATAGAAGTTGTAGAAAGTATCAGTAATATCAATAGTGATCCAAAAATGGTCATACCCAGGAATTTCACAAAATTATAAATTACACCTCGTTTCCGCTTTTCATGCACATTAAGGATGTTATCAAAAGAGTCATTAATGATCTTGAATAATGAATATGAGGAAATAAGTAAAATTGAAAAACTGAAAAGATTAAATGACACCTTCTGATTTGCTAACTGTGAAATATATTCCGATATTTGATTTGCAGATTCTGGTAGAAAGATCGAGATTAGCACATCACTGAATTGTGATCCCACTTTAAGGAAGGGAAGTTCCGGTATAAAGAAGATCAGAAAAATAAAGAATGGGATGAATCCCAATAAAGTAACGAAGGTTAGAGCAGCTGATTCTTTATAAATTCCTTCTTCTTTGAATTTTGTTAAAAAAGCTTTTAGAAATTCAATTATTTTTTTATTCATATCTCAATGCCTCTACAGGGTCTAATTTACTTGCAATAATAGCCGGAACAATTCCCGAAACAAGTCCTACTCCGGCAGAAACGATCAATGCCACAAATACCATTCCTACACCGGCCATGAGCTCAATACCTAAAAAATTGCTGACAATATCCAGCAGTGATAATCCTACAATAATACCTAATATCCCACCGATAGTTGTAACCAATACAGTTTGAACCAGGAATTGCACGAAAATATCTCTTCTTCTGGCTCCCACAGTAAGTCTTATCCCTATCTCACGTGTTCGTTCTTGAATTGTAGCTAACATTATATTTGCGATCACTATAGCGCCAACCAATAATGAGATAACACTTATTATATAAAAAATAGTTTGGAACATTTTCTGATTCTGAGCCATTTCTTCGGCTTCTTCTTTTGCAGATTCAACTTCAAAAACAGGTAAACCTCTTCTCAAATTCAGAATTATATTATTTAATTTCTCACGTAAAGCCGGAGCACTTTCTGCATCCTGAGCTTTGAGTGTGAAACTGGAAATATTATCTCTTCCGCTTCCTTTATGTATCATTGTTGTAAGTGGAACGAAGGTGCGTCTGTTCAAATAGGAAAATGCATTATCATTCCCAATAGAACCACTGTTCTTCATATATCGGAAAGCCATGATGCCAATTATCTTAAGCCGTCTATCATTCACGGTAATTACTTCACCAACTGCTTTTTTATTACCGAAGAGTTCTTCTTTTACCTTAGTTCCAATTACAATAACATCGTTAGATTGTTCAATATCAAATGAACTTATAAACCTGCCTTCCTGTACATCCCATTCCTCGATCTTAGAAAAATCAGGAAGAATCCCATGTATAGAAGTTCTGTAATCTTTATCTTCGTAGGAATGGCGTACCCATTGGCGTTGTTGCGGATTGAAATATTTGGCTTCGGGAATGAGTGAGCGGATCAGTACAAGCTCCTTCCAGGTGAAGTAATTCTTAACATGATCAGGTTTGTCGTATTGCCAATTTCTTCTAACTGTTATTTTGCTCAATCCACCACGTTCCATCATCCATTTCATGGTTTGATTGTTTATTCCCTTAACCAGAGACAGTACAACAATAATAGACATTGTTCCTAAAACGATTCCCATTACTGTAATAATACTTCTGACCTTTCTAGACCAGAAATCAGAGAAACCTACAGTAATGTTTTCTTTAAGAGATATCGCCATCTTTTATCAGTCCATCAACAATATTTATTATTCTGGTAGCGCGATTGGCAACCGCTGGATCGTGTGTGACTATTATAATTGTATGTCCTTTATCATTAAGATCTGAGAATATAGAAAGTATGTCACCACCGGAAGCAGTATCAAGATTCCCGGTAGGCTCATCTGCCAGAATTATGGTTGGATTATTCACAATAGCTCTGGCAATTGCAACTCTCTGTCTTTGCCCACCGGAAAGTTCGGAAGGCTTGTGTTTAAGACGGTCACCAAGCCCGACTTCATTTAATACTTTCTTTGCAGTACTGGTTCTTTTTTTCTTACTGAAACCGGCATACATCAGAGGTAATTCCACATTCTTAAGAATATTCAAATGGGGAAGAAGGTTAAATGTCTGAAACACAAAACCAATTTGCTTATTTCTAATTAGAGCAAGTTTACCTTTTTTCATTTCGCTAACAAGCTCTGCATTAAGTGAATATTTACCATAGGTTGGTTTATCTAAACAACCTATAATGTGCATTAAAGTAGATTTCCCTGATCCGGAAGGACCAATGATCGCCACAAATTCACCAGCATTTATGGAAATATCAACACCATTTAAAGCAGGTACTGTTATTTTGCCCATTCTATATTCTTTCTTCATGCTCGTAATATTTATAATATCAGACATTATTAAACCTCTTTTTGATAATATGTGAATAAATGAATATGTGTGTTTGTTGTCAAAACAAAAATAGACTACTACTGTTTTAAATTGGTCTACTCATTTAACATGATTAAATTGAATATTCAGATTATTTATTTTTTTTCCTCTCTCGTTTCCAAGCTTCGGTTTGGAAATGCTACTTTGTCAGTTGCCATGCTGAGGTTTAGTCACCAGAATATCTGTTGTTAAAAAAAATAGACTACTTCAAATTTTTTATATACTCACTCATCAACTTAAAGATACAATAAAATAGTTTATTGACGTAAAACTAATAACTCTAAAAATTTACTTTATATTTGGAGAACAAATGAGAAATTATTTAGATATTTCTGGGCATATCACATTGGAAGGTTCGAAATCAATTTTGAACCGAGTTCTTATAATAGCATCACATTTGAACATTCCAATAAAAATAATTAATCCTGCAAGCTGTGAAGATATTGCAACAATGACAAACAACCTTTGTAAAATGGGATTGAAAATAGATAAGGCAAAAGATAATTGGATAGTTACAACTCCTAAAAAACTAAATAATAATGGTGAGTTTTTCATACATGATTCAGGAACTGCATATAGGTTTCTTACAACCAGAGTCGCAGCGATTCAAAGATCAAAGTACATTATTAATATTTCAGATCAATTAAAACGAAGACCAATAGAACCATTAACAGATATACTAAATCAAATGGGAATAATAACTCAAGTGAAAGATGACTCACTATTAATTAAGGGTTCACTTCCTAAAGGTGGTATTTTTGATATCCCTGCCGATATTTCAAGTCAGTTCATTAGTTCATTGTTATTGATAGCTCCATCTTATAAGAATGATCTAGAACTCTTTTTGGAAGGTGATATCGTTTCTCGTTCCTATATTGACATGACAATTAAGATCATGCAGGATTTTGGTGTCATTGCAGATTTTGACGGCAGCAGAATATTCATTCATGCAGGTCAGGAATATAATAACCTAAGTGAATATTTAATAGAACCGGATTTTTCTTCAGCTTGTTATTTCTGGGCTTTGGGTGCATTAAGCAGATCTACCGTTTCCACAAATACAATAAATAAAATATCATTACAACCAGATTATGAATTTCTAACCATATTAGAAAAAATAGGAGCAAAGTTCGAAATTGGAGAAGATAAAATTAGTATTAGCCATGGGGAAATAAAAGGTATTTCTGTTGATATGAGAGATATGCCTGACCAAGTTCCTACTTTGACCGTATTAGCATTGTTTGCAGATTCTAAAACAACGATTACAAATATTGAACATCTAAAATATAAAGAATCAAATAGAATAGATGCACTAATTGCAGAATTATCTAAGATTGGTGCAAAAATATTTTATAAAAATGGAGTGTTAACGATCAATCCAATAAGTAGAATTCCAGGAAATGAAATTCTTAATACTTACGAAGATCATCGTTTGGTGATGGCTTTTCATATTTTAAAGTTGATATTTCCTCAACTTATCGTAACAAATGCTTCATCTATAGATAAATCATATCCAAATTTCTTAAATGATATTAAATCTATCAAAAGCTAATTTCTTATTATTCTTGACATATTTCTTTTAAATAAAGATAAAACGTATATGAAAAATTACAAAAAGATAATTATTTTATCAGGTGGGTTCTCGGAAGAGGCTGATGTATCTAGAACTACTTCTGCAGAGATCGAGAAAACTCTAAATGTAAATGGGACAGATATTATATTAATAGACCCGGTAGAATTTGATTCTTACTCAGAAATGACCAGTAAAATAAAAGAGCTAAAACCTGACATAGTCTTTAACGGCTTGCATGGTGCTGAAGGCGAAGATGGCAGGATCCAATCACTTCTTGCTCTGGAAAACATACCTTTCACCGGTTCTGCTCAACGAGCCAGTGCAATATCAATGGATAAATATATCTCAGGCATTCTTGCTAATTATGTTGAGATTAAACTTCCCAAACGCAGACTTATTTACAAAGGTTTTGAATATGATTATGAATCTATTATTAAAAATGTCGGTTTCCCTATGGTAATAAAGCCAAATGATTCCGGTTCATCAGTTGGGATAAGCATTATCAATAAAGAAAGCGGATTGGAAGAATCATTAAAGCACGCTTTTAAGTACAGTGGGAAGGCAATTATTGAACAATTTATAGATGGAAGAGAACTTACTGTTACCATCTTAGGAAATGAAGCATTACCGGTTGTTGAAATAATTCCAAATAATGGATGGTATAATTATAAAAATAAATATACAAAAGGTAAAACGATCTACGAAGTTCCGGCTAAACTTAATATTTATGAAGCAACGACCATTCAGAGACAAGCTCTGGATGTCTTTAATCTTTTTGGGTGTGAAATCTATGGAAGGGTTGATTTCCGGTATGATGGAAAAGATTTCTATTTTTTAGAAGTTAACACCCTGCCCGGTATGACGCAATTAAGTTTAACTCCAATGGCTGCCAAAGAAGCAGGCATAAGTTTTAAAGAACTTCTGTTTAAGATCATAGAACTTTCATTAAATCGTTAAATTATTGTTTCGGAGGAAAAAATGAAAAAAATCTTATTCTTTCTATTTTTAACAATTTCTTTAAGTCTGTTTGCTCAATATGATTTCACTTTGACTGTAATACCATTGCACAGTACTTACAATGTACTATATCCGGCAAATTTCGATCCAGATGAACCGGAATTACAACCTAATCTATTCAGTCTTACAATTAATGGAACTACAACAAATAATGCGGTATTATACTGTAAAATGATTTGGGAAGACGAGTATGCAGAAATCACATTAACACCAGAAGGGCAATTCCCATCAGTGCTTTCAAGTTATGATATTATTAATTCAGCACCAGCTGGTTTCTCTGTTGTGCAATCTTTTGAAGATTTTTTAGATAATATCGAAGACCTGATCATTGATACAGGAAGAATGCCGGATGGAAATTATATCTTCGAAATTGGTATTTATGAAGAAGAGCACGAAGGTGAGGACGCCTATCTGCTTTCTAATAAAGTAACTGCAATTGTTGTAATTCGCTCTCCAATATCTATTTCTCTCATAACACCGGGGAATCCAATAGGTTTGGGAGTAACAAATATTTCAGAGCAATATCCTAATTTCATTTGGTTTTCCAATCTGGAGGATTATACAATAAAGATATATGAATTGGATGGTGTGTTTGATACTGTTGAAGAGATCGAGATGTTGGAACCACATTTTGTAGAGATGAATATTGGAGGAACTAGTTTTTCTTATCCACCCAGTGCACCGGAATTTGTGTTAAATCAAACTTATACCTGGCAAGTTTCTGCTAAAGTAATGAGCCCGATTGCCGCATCTGAGAGTGAATATAAAAGTACAATGTATTTGTTTAAACTCTCAGATTCTGCATCAGAAGAGTTAAGTTTGCAAATCCTCATTAATTTCTTGAATCAATTGGATATTGATGGTGTAGATGAGATAATTAGTTTGCTCGAAGCAGGATATACAATAGATAATATTATCTGGAGAGGAAGTGAGATACCTGCAGAAGACCTAATGGAAATACTTGAAGAGATATCATCCGGCAATATTGAGCCGATAAAAATTACCGTTGAATAGGAGTATAAAATGAAAAAGAAAATATTTATTTTAATATTAATGTTTATCTTTGCGATCTCTTTGATCGCTCAAGAATCGGTTGGAATTACTCTTAAGGTTAAAGGTGATGTCATTCTCACACATGAAGAGGAGAATTTCAAAGCTCAAAATGGGTCCGAGCTAGTGAATAATGATGTTTTGGAAAGTAAAACTGAATCTTTTGCAGTTGTAAAATTCATCGATGGAAGCTCTGTTATCAAACTTTTCCCCAATAGTATCCTAACTATAAATGCAGAAAAAACAAACGGAAAGCTGAATAAAAGAAGTACAATGAAACTTGGTGAATTATGGGCAAAAGTAACAAAGAATACCGGTGATTTCATTATTGATACTCCTACTACAGTTGTTTCTGTTAAGGGAACAAGATTTGTTCTCTCAGTTAGTGAAAATGGTTTTACAGATCTTTACACTCTTGAAGGTGTTGTGAATATAAAGAATAAAAAAGATGATAATGAAGCTGATGTTGGAGCCGGGCAGAAAGCTCATTCCACAGGTGAGAATGAAATAATTTTAAGCGTTATTGAAGATGGAGAAATGGATGATTATGATGTTTCTTTAACAGAAATTCTAAATATTAACCTAAAAAACGATGCTGGAGAAAAGAGATCGATAAAAATTGAATTAGAATAGAGGTAATAATGAAAAAAGTATTCATATTTACATTTTTACTGTTCATACTGGTACCTCTTTTTTCTGAGATTATCTTTAATCATGAACAGCCTTTAAATTTAGTACGTGGAAAAAGAATAATACTGGATCTTGAGATCAGGGAAGGATTTTCTGATGTAGAGAAAGTAACGATCTTTTTCAGGCAAGCTGGTGAAACTGCATATTCTGAGAAAGAGATGGAAGCAGGTTCAGAATCCAATCCAAATTACTCATCAATTATGAGTGAATTTGCTGGTTACTCCTCGAATGCCGAGTACTATTTCGAAGTTCAAAGTAAGGCTGGAAATATTATCACTTATCCTTCTATCCAACCTGAGATGAACCCATTGAGGATCAGTGTTTATACTCCTCAGAATGAGAATAATGGTTTTGTGCTTTTATCTCCTGATGCTGCCTATTCTGATGTTACCGAGAATTTCCTTATAGCTATTTCAATTTTTGCGATCTCCGACGAAATTGAACATAATTCGATAAAACTATTTTTTGATGGGAAAGATGTAACATCTGAATCAAAAATATTCACAAATGCACTTACATATCAAGCTTCAAATGTAAAACCAGGCAGACATTCTTATTATGTAAAAGCTAACTTGATCGGTGGAAGCGCAATCGAATCGGTACATTGGATCACAAGTGTTGCAGATAGGGGATTTGAACTTCCAATGGATCTTACAGGAAGAGCACTTCTTTCTATGCGCTACATGAATACTTCGCATAATACACTTGATGATTCTGATAAATCCGCAAATTTCCTTCTTAGTTTAAAGGGTTCACACGAGTGGTTAAGATTCAAATCTAAGTTATATCTTTCTTCGTTGGAGACAAGCTCAGCTCAAGCTGTTAATAAATATAGTTTAGCATTTTATATCCCTCATTTTGACCTGACAATTGGAGATCATGCACCTAAAATGAATAGTTTCCTGTTAAGCTGTAAGAATGTTCAGGGTATCCATACTAAATTGGATTTTAAATCATTCCGCCTATTGTTTACTCACGGGAATTTAAAACGAAGTGTAGACGGCAAGGTTATTCAAGATACTTTAATCAGTTCAGGAACTTTCAAACAAAAGAATAATTCTCTACGATTAGAGTTTGGAAATCCCCAAAAATTTGTGATGGGATTCGGTTTTGCAAAAAATAAGGATGATATTGGTTCATTAGATGAACAATATTATAATCTAAATGATAGTTTATCAATTAGCCCTAAAGATAATCTTGTTTTTGGAACTGACTTCCGTCTTTCACTGATGAATCAACGTCTTGTGGTTGGATCTGAAGTGGCAATGAGTCTTTTCAACGAGAATATAATTGATGGAGCGATTTCTCTTGATGATTTTGAAGAAGATATTAATCTTCCTATAGATCCACTGGATTTTGAAAATATCTTTGTAATAAATGAATCCATGGTTCCATATAAACCTGGAATGGCAAGCATTGCTTTAAAATCATATTTGCGTTTGTTTTTCTATAGAAATCTTCTGAATATTTCATTAACGAAAATAGGATCTAGCTTTAATTCACTTTCAACAAATTATCTTCAAAAAGATGCAATGATCATCTCTTTTAATGATAACTTAATGTTGATGAATAACAGGCTTGCGTTGAATTTTGGATTTAATCTATCATCCGATAATGTAGGCAATACAAAAGATAATACTTCTACTTCAACTGCGATCTTTACGCAGGCAATGTATAAACCGAATGATGAAATGTACTTTAACATAAATATCAATACAAGCGGTTCTGAAGATGGATTTGTCCCGGATGAAGATGATCCGGTAAGCACAGCTGTTGATATCCGATCTACAATGATAGGTTTTGGAACCGGATATTACATGAAACAGATCAGTAATGCTCCAACTAGACTCTCTCTTAATTTTTCGAATTCATTAAATAAGGACGATGCAAATAGTACATTTGAGTATCAGAGAAATAATATAACATTGAGTGCAAAAACTGCTTTTGAGCAATTACCGCTAACAACATTATTCTCGTATACATTTACCTTAAATGATAATTCACAAATTGTGAAACAAGATACTCTAACTATTTTTGTTAAAGAAGCTTCCAATTATAATTCGATATTTATGAGAGGAGAGCTTGATCTTATGGAGAGTCAATTAAGACCATATCTCGATTTTCGTTTTAATTTCTTCAA
>JAGLPW010000177.1 GCA_023137125.1 Candidatus Cloacimonadota bacterium
GCTGATGCCGGATTCAAGATGTATCAGAATGCAGAGGATCCGGATTCTGATTATTCAAGATTTAACTTCAAAATGAAGATCTCACAAAAGTTTTAAATATGAAAATAATAAAATATGTAATCATCTCTTTTATTTTATTCGTTATTTTTCGAATATTATTCATAACGAATTTCTGGCTTAACCTGGAGCACAAAGCAAGTGATGTTTTCTTTATGTTGAGAGGAGAACAGGAAATCTCAGGTGATATTGTAATAGTTGAAATTGGTGATGATACTTTCAACACTTTAAATGAACGTTGGCCATTTCCGCGAGAATATCATGCAAAACTCATCGAGAACTTGGAAATGGCAGGAGCAAGCCAGATAATCTTTGATATCGAATTTACTGAAAGAACAAATATCGATTCCGATTCTAAATTAGCTGCAACTATTGCAAAATATGATAATGTAATTCTTTCAGGAAAACTTATTAGAACTCAATATAACTATTCAGTAAGAGAACAGTTACTTTCTCCTATTTCTATATTAACCCAAACCGGTACAAAATGGGGTACAGTAAACATATCGGCCGATCCTGATGGATTTGTGAGGCGCTATGAATTGTTCCAGAGGAGAGCTAAAGAGATCAAACTGTCTATCGGTGCTATTGTCATGGCACAACATTATCAACTCGATCTTTTATCAGAAGATATAGAAAATTATCCAAAATTCTTTAAAATTGGCAGTAATTACATTCCAAAAGTAACTTCTAAAAGTGCTCTAATAAATTATTATGGTCCGTCCAGAACGTTTAGTACCTATGATTTTGCAGATGTGATAGATGATTCTACATTTACTACTAATTTTGAAAAAGAACTGGAAACTGATCTTGATCAATATTATCAACTTGCAGAAAATTTTAAAGATAAGATAGTCCTTATCGGTCTTACTTCGGTCGAGTTCCACGATACTCACCATACTCCATTTTTCTCTGAAAACAACCAGTTGATGCCTGGTGTGGAGATTCATGCAAATTTCATTGAAACTGTATTACGAAGTGATTATCTAAAACGATTTCCAATTATTCCTTATCTTTTTATTATTTTCTTAGTTACAATATTACTTTTTATTTTTAATTCATTAATTAGACCAACAATTTCAATTTTTATTAATATTGCTCTAATTATTGGTTATATTATATTATCTTATCTCTTATTTAGCACCAAACTGATAATAATTCCAATATTGGAAATCCCGATACTTATTATTATAATTTATATTGTGGGTTTGGTTCTTCAATATATTCAAACGGTAAAGGAAAGAAAATTCATAAAGCAAGCTTTTGGCCAGTATATAGCACCGGAACTTGTTGATGAACTTATTAAAGATCCGAAAAAACTTGAATATGGTGGAGTTCAAAAAGAGGTGACGGTACTTTATTCTGACATTGTATCATTTACTCCTTATACAGAAAGTCATACCCCAAAAGAAACAGTTGATATTCTTCGAGAATATTTAACTGAGATGGTTAAAATCATTACAGAGAATAAAGGGACTCTTGATAAATTTGTTGGAGATGAGATCGTTGCGATGTTTGGTGCACCTCTCGATTTGGAAGATCATGCATTTTATGCCTGCAAAACTGCATTAGAAATGAGGCGAAGGATGGATGAACTTCATGAAAAATGGGAAGCTGAAAATAGGGATCCGTTTGAAATTGGAATTGGTATCAATACCGGTGTAGTCACAGTTGGGAATCTAGGTTCCGAACAGATATTTGATTATACAGCAATCGGTGATAATATGAACGCAGGCGCAAGAATAGAAGCACTTACGAGGGATTACGAAACTAAGAACAATATAATAATAAGTGATAGTACATATGAACAAGTAATTGATAAAGTTGAAGCAAATTATATTGATGATGCTACAGTGAAAGGAAAGAAAATTGTTATTAAAATTCATGAATTAATAAGCATCAAATAAAGTTATATTTTCAGAAGTGCTTAAATATGAATGATATGCGTTATTAAAAAAATGTTAAAAAAAAGATCATTTATTTTATTATAGAGTGAGTAATATCTTAACAATATATATATCAATACGTTAGTAGATTTTTTTTATTAAGAAATATTGTAAAATATATGCAAAAAGATATAAAAACCCTTTAAAAATGGCTATCTATAGATTTTTTTATTGACAAGATATTTTGAAAAAGGAAAAACTAAATACATGTTTGTTAACCCAATAAAACAAGGAGGATATGAATGAACAGACAAGAATTAATTATTAAGATTGCTGAAGATGCTGGAGTAACAAAAAAAGCTGCAGGACTTGCCTTAAACGCTATGATTGATGGCATTACACTTGCATTAGAAAAAGGTGATAAAGTATCATTGGTAGGTTTTGGTACTTTTAAAGTAAACCACAGAAACGCTCGAACAGGTGTTAATCCTCAAACAAAACAAAAAATTCAAATACCTGCACGTGATGTTCCAGTTTTCAAAGCTGGTAAAAAACTTAAAGACGCTGTTAAGTAAAAAAGTGTTTAGCAAATAAAAGCAAGAGTTAAAACTCTTGCTTTTATTTTATCTATTTCTTATTCAGTTAACAAATATAAAAATGCAAAGAGGATAATATGAAATTTTCTATAGAAAAGATCGATTTACAAGCTCAGATTCAACACCTCTATAATATTGTACCAAGTAAAAACACTATGCCGATACTAACAAATTACCTTATAGAAGCAGATGAACAAAATAATGTAATTAAATTTACTGCTACAGATCTAGAGATAACGGTAGTTGTTGAATTTGAAGCTAATATTGTTGAAGGTGGTAAAACCGCGGTATCGGCAAAAAATCTCAATGAAATTATTAATTCGTTACCTGAATCTATGATTCATTTTATTTTAGACGAAGATAGATTAAAGATAAATTGCGAACGATCTAAATTCAATTTGCTCTGTGCAGAAAGTAGCCAGTTTCCACTTGTACCGCAAAAGGATCTATCAAACGTAATTACTTTAGATGCGAAAATGTTTAAAAAGATGATAGATAATACACAGTTTGCAGTATCCTCAGAAATAAACCGCCCTATATTTTCAGGGATTTTCTGGAAGATGTCTGCAGATTCTCAATTGATGGTAGCTACTGATGGTAAGAAGATAGCTGAGTTCAAACTAAATAAGCAAATAGATCTTCCACAACCTGTTGAGCAAATTATTCCAACAAAAGGGTTTCTTTTCCTCGATAAAGTTATTACTGCTGACCTACCTGAAATTGCTGTACTAATTGAGTCAAATCGTGTTATGTTCGCCTATGGGAACTATACGATCTTTACACATATTATTGAAGGGAGATTTCCTGATTATACAAAAGCAATCCCTACAAATAACAATAATGTTCTTGTTATTAATAAGAAAAATTTACGTGAAGCTGTGAAGAGAGTATCACTTCTTGCATCTGAAGAGACTTTTAAAGTTAAACTTGATATTGCAGATAATTCATTAATTATTAGTAGTGTTAAACGCGAAGAAGGTGAGGCCAATGAAAAAATTGAAGATATTAAATATTCCGGTGAGCCTTTAACAATTGCCTTTAATTATAGATACCTTATTGCAATACTTGCAGTAATAGAATCAGATGAGATCGAGATAAGGATGGGTAAATCTAATGAACCTGCTCTTTTCTTTAATACTGAAACAAAAGAAGATTTTGAAGCAAGGTTCTTATTGATGCCGCTTCGGTTAGTTTAGGTTGCTGATATCTTCACTCAAAATAAAGAATTTTCGTAATTATTCGAACTTTAAATTTAAATTCGATCCGGAAGGTGCACTGATTCTTGGTGACAATGGAATTGGTAAAACAAATCTTCTGGAATCTATATCATATTTTGCTTTTGGGAAATCATTTCAGACCAGTAGAGATCTGGAATTGATAAATTTTTCAAAAGCATTTTTTCGTATTGAAGCAGAATTTGTAATCCAGAATAAATTATATTACTTTGAAGCAGCATCAGATAGATCAAAAAAAGTAATTAAGATCAATAATGTGAATATAGCACGAATTAGTGAACTTTACAAATACTTGAAAGTTGTCTATTTTTCTCCCAATGATACTGAGATAATTTCTGGTTCACCTGTTTTTAGAAGAAGTTTTATTGATCAAGCGATTTCGCAATACTCATTTGAATATATAGAATTTCTGAGGAACTATAAAAGAATATTAAAACAACGTAATGCATTGTTTAAAACAGATTATTCAACTAAAGAAAAAAAAGCATGGGATGAGCAATTTTCGCAGGTTGGAACAAATATTATTAAACTCAGATTAAAATATCTGGCAAATTTTACTCCGTTGTTAGAAAAATACTATGAAGAAATAAGTGGTAACAGAGAAGAATTGAGTGCAAATTATAAATATTCTTTTCCTAATGATGATAATGATGTTTACGATAATTTAATGGCTCATCTACTCAGGATCGAAGAGCAGGAAAAGCATCAGGAAAGAAGCCTTGCAGGACCACATCTTGATGATATTGATATCTTTATCGATTCCCATTCAGCCAGAAATTTCAGCTCCCAGGGGCAGAAAAGATCTATTGCGATCGCAATGCGACTGGTTCAAGCTGAACTCATTAAAGAAAAAGATGACGATACACCCATCTTAATGTTTGATGATGTTCTTGCAGACCTTGATAAAATGAGAACTGAAAGAATAATTGAAATGCTTAAAGGGAAGCATCAAATATTTATTGCAACTCCAAATATTACAAATTACAGATCATTTGGTTTACCAGAAATAGATTTAAAGCATGAACTAGGAAAAACAAGTGAAACTAAATAAAAGTATTTTTGGTTGGATGATGTATGATTTTGCAAATTCATCATTTACAACTATTATTGTAACTGTGATCTACAGTGTTTATTTTAAGAATGTTGTTGTTGATCAGGGTGAATTTGGAACTGCTTTGTGGGGAAGAGCTATAAGTATTTCAATGCTGATGGTTGCCGCAACTGCACCAATTTTCGGAGCAGTTGCAGATTTCTCTAGAGCAAAAAAGAAATTCCTATTTTATAATTGCTATTTAACGGTTATTTTTACAGCTCTTTTATTTTTTGTTCAAGCCGGTGATATTTTTAAAGGTATGCTTTTCTTCATCATTGCAAACTTTGCCTTCAACAGCGGTAATGTGTTTTACAATGCACTTCTTCCCGATATTGCTCCGCGTGAAGAAATAGGTAAGGTTTCAGGATGGGGATGGGCTGTGGGTTAT
>JAGLPW010000178.1 GCA_023137125.1 Candidatus Cloacimonadota bacterium
ATTCAAATTATCTCTTTGATACCTGTAACCATTAGTGGATTCGGGATTCGGGAAGGTGCATTTGTACACTTTTACGGTTTAATTGGCATCGAGCCAACGGTTGCGTTCAGTGTATCAATATTGAATTTCCTGATACTAATAGGCATACCTGCTTTCATTGGGGGGATAATAAGTATTGTAAGCCAGATACACAAAAAGGATGTCATTAGATGATCGAGCTTTCAATTGTTATCCCTGTTTTTAATGACAGCAAAGTTCTGCGGGAATTATATAGAAGATTAGAACCTGTTATTTCCATGGTGGGAAAAAGTTATGAAATTATCTTTGTTGATGATGGAAGTTCAGATGATTCATTTCAGATATTAAAAGAACTTCAGGATAGAGATGAGAACATAAGAATTGTTAAACTCGTAAAGAACTTTGGTCAATCGAATGCTATTACTGCTGGGCTGGAATATTCAAAAGGAAATATAATAGTGATCATAGATTCAGACTTGCAGGACAGACCGGAGGACATTCCAAAATTACTAAACGCATTAGAAGAAAATGATGTTCAAATGGCAGTTGCAAAATGGATTTCCAGGAAAGGTTCATTCAAAAAAAAATTCATTTCAAATACATTCTTCATTTTTTCTAATGTTATCACGAAAATACATCATCCTTCAAATATAGGAGTTTTTCGTGCTTTCAAAAGAGAAGCGTATAAAAAAGTGAAAGCTTTTCCGAATAAAACAGGAACCATTCTGAGTAGATTCTATCGAGCAGAAATTATATATACTACGGTCGATCTTACCCGTGATGCAAGATTTGCTGGGGAGAGTGGGTATAATCTTAAAAAAATGTTTAAACTTGCATTTGACAGAATTTTACCTCATACTAGATTTAAGTTAGCAAAACGAAAATCGGAATATGAAGTTGAAAACTATTTTGCAAAAAGTGAGAAAACAAATGAGTAAGAAAATAATTATTCTCGGTGGTTTGGGAAATGGTTCTGTAATAGCAAATGCCCTTATTGATGCAAATAAACGTGGATATGATGAATGGGAATTTGCTGGATATTTGAATGACAAGCAGGAAAAAGATTCTTCGATCGAGGGCTTCCCGGTTCTTGGAAAGACAAGAGATGCTTGTGAATTTATAAAAAAAGGCTTTTATTTCATCAACACAATCTACAGAATCGATGGGCAGCAAGAGCGGATCAAGCTTTTCGAAAATTTAAAAATACCGGATTCTTCTCTGGCAACTTTTATTCATCCGATGACTTATGTTGCGCCAAATGTGAAACTTAGTTCTGGAATAGTTATAATGCCAAATGTTTCTATATCTTCTGGAACTATTTTTGGAAAATGCTGTCTGGTGATGGTGGGCGCTACTATCGGACATAATAATGAGATCGGTAGCTATTGTCACTTCGCTGCTCAATGCTGCACAAGTTCATTTATAAAAATCTCTGATGGTGTCCATATAGGATTGAATGCTACGATCAGGGAAAACCTGAAAATAGGAAAGAACTCTACTTTGGGGATGGGTTCCGTACTTTTGGAAAACATAGGTGAAAATGAAATATGGGCAGGAAATCCTGCAAAATTTATACGCAAAGCAAAATGAAAAAAATAGCTATCATCCAATCAAATTACATTCCATGGAAAGGATACTTCCACATAATTCAGAAAGTAGATCACTTTGTATTTCTGGATACAGCTCAGTACACTAATCGGGACTGGCGAAACCGCAACCGGATAAAGACACCTGAAGGTCTCAAATGGCTTACTGTTCCCACCAATGGAACGCAATCTATGAAAATAAATGAAGTGATAATAGATAATTCTACCGATTGGAGAAAAAAGCATTTGAAATCTCTGGAAAAGAGCTATGGAAAATGCAAATATTTTAATAAGTATTTTGAATTATTTAATAATATATTAATGAAAAAAAACTGGGAAAACCTAAGTGGCCTGAATCAACTTTTAATAAAAGAAATTTCTAGAATGCTTGATATTAATACATTCTTTTCAGATTCAAGAGAATTTGAACTTATTGAAGGAAAGAACGAAAAAATAATCTCCATTATCCAGCAGCTTAATGGCGATCATTACATCACAGGACCAGCAGCAAGATCATATATTAATGAAAATATTTTTAAATTAAATGATATCAAAGTGGAATTGATGGATTATTCAAACTATCCGATTTACAATCAACCGTGGGGCATGTTCACCAATAATGTTTCAGTGTTAGACCTTCTGTTCTGCGAAGGTCTGGATTCATCAGAATTTATCTGGAAGAAATAGGAAATCAAAATGAAAATTCCTTTTAATAAACCTTTAGTGCTGGGGAGCGAAATCGAATATCTGAAACAGGTGATAGGAAAAGATCGTTTTTCTGAGAAAGGAGAATTTTCCAACAAATGTGCTCAACTGCTCGAAAAAAAAACTTTCTGCAACAAGGTTATCATGACGCCATCCTGCACATCTGCTTTGGAAATGTGTGCATTATTGTGTAATATTAAACCTGGTGATGAAGTAATCATGCCATCATTTACGCATCCCGGAACTGCGAACCCATTCGTTCGTGCTGGTGCAGAAATAGTCTGGTGTGATATAAAAGAAGACACAAAAAATATAGATGAAAATAAGATCGAGCCTTTGATAACCAGTAAAACTAAAGCTATTATAGTAGTTCATTATGGCGGAGTTATCTGTCGGATGGATAAGATTACATCTATCTGTAATAAGAACCATCTATTCCTGATTGAAGATGCAGCAATGTCGATTGGTTGCAGATTTAAAGAGAAACATGCAGGAAGTTTCGGAGACTTGGCAGTCATTAGTTTCCATAAAACAAAAAACGTTCAATGCGGAGAAGGTGGAGCACTTCTTATTAATAATCAAAATATGATAGAAAGGGCGGAATTTCTTCGAGACTATGGTACAAACCGCATTCATTTCAAAAAAGGTTTGGTAGAAAAATATACATGGATAGAAAAAAGTTCGAATTTTTCGATGTCGGAGTTGCAGGCAGCATTTCTTTATCAACAGCTTCTTGAATTAAAAAGGATAAATGAAAACCGGCTGCGAACATGGAAATTATACTATAAGCTTCTCTCCATTTTCCTTGATGAAGAATTTCTTCCCTGCATTCCGAAAGATGTTAAACACAATGCTCATCTATTCTATTTGATGTTAAAAAACGAAGAACAGAGAAAAGAATTAATTATATATTTAAAATCTGCAGGAATCCAAGCTTTTTTTCATTATGTTCCTCTTCACAGCGCACCTATCTGGAAAGGAAAGTACGATGACATCCATTTGCCGGTAACTAACAAAGTAAGTGAAACACTGCTTCGTCTACCTCTGTATTATAGCATGCAAAAAGAAGAAGTGGAATATGTGATGCAGATGTTACAAAAAAGCTTTTCCCCTTCTGTTCTTTCCTCAAAAGCGGGAATTAATTAATAATAAGAAAACAGATTCCCAATTGGAGTTGGGAACGATAGTGAACAAATAGAGGATAACATGAAATTCTTTGAAGCAAAATGGTTCTTAATATTACTTATTCTGATATTGTTTCTTCTATATTTTTCTCCATATCTGATCAAAGGAAAGAATTCTTACATATTGATTCACGACAACCTAAACCAACTCAATATGCAGGGGATATTTGATGGGAAAATGAGTGCACAATTCTTCCCAAACGAAAATGTAAAAGAATATACTTTACCTGGTACGGAACCAATTTTCCATTTAGCCCACATCAAATTTGATAAAATATTTCTTAAATTCGGTTATTTCAGAGGATTTATTCTCAATGAATTTTTCTACAGACTGCTGGGATTTCTAGGATTGCTTTTCCTATTGAAGATATATTTATTAAAGAAACAATTTCCTGATTTTTTCCTGATTCTATTCTCATTTGCTTTTATTTCTCTACCTTTCTGGCCGCAGGGTAATTTGTCGATTGCCGGAATTCCACTTTTAATCCTTGCTTTTTTGAATCTGTATTTCAAGAAATATTTTATACTTTCTTTTTTAATTATCATACTTTATGCTTTTTATTCTAATATCTTTTTTGTTGGATTCTTTCTTGAATTTATAATTTTTAGTTCTTTTATTTACCTGCTGTTAAAAAAGGAATTCAATACTTATCTTTTGCTTGGCGGAATAATTCTCTTTCTGTGTTACATTCTAAGTCATTATCCAATTTTTCTGAATGAATTTATTTATAAGATACCTACAAATCGTCATTCTCAGTTTCTCACAGGTTATGGTGTAATAGACAGCATCAAGGCTATGATCTTCCACTTTATTTATTCTCAAAAGCTTTCCCACAGTTTACATACATATTTGATATTTCCTTCTACCATTTTGATAACTGCACTGATAATTTACAATAAAGATAAAAAATGGATGAAGATAATTTCCTTATTATGGGTTGTACTGTTAATGTCTTCGATTTTTTACGGACTATTCTATTTCCAGCCTCTACTAAATATCTATAATAAAATCGGTTTTGGATTCCGTTTCGACCGCATTTATGTGCTCAATCCGATCCTGTGGTATACGCTTTTTGGTTTATCGCTCTCTTATCTTTTTATTTCTTTCAAGAATAAAAGGTTAGCTCACTTCTTTATATTGCTTCTGATCATTCCCCAGATAGGGATAAACTTTTCACGATCAACTCTTAAAGCATATAATGAACATCCCACGTTCAAAGAATTTATGAGCGAAAAGCAGTTTGATGAAATAGAACAGAAACTCGATGGATATAAAGAAGATTTCCAGATAGGTTGCATAGGATTCTTCCCGAGTGTGGCAAATTATAACGGCTTCAAAACAATTGGTTCATTCAGTGCATATTATCCGGTGGAATTTAAAGAAAAGTTTTATAAAATTATTAAACCTGAGCTAGGACAAAACCAGTATTTAAAAGACTATTTTATCAACAAAGGCTCAGCATTGTTTTTATTCGATGATAAAATAGAAAAGCACTATTACGATCAGGAATATATTCAGCAAAATATATCGAAAATTACATGTGACCTGGATATTGAAGAATTGAAAAAAATTAATGTGAAATATTTATTTTCAACAACAAGAATACAAAATGCATCAGAGATCGGTCTGGAAGAAATTATAATTAGTGAAAGTCTGGAATATTATTATCGACTTTTTATTTACAAAATGTATTAGGAGGATTTATGAAAGTCAGGTTATTTTTAATTATCTTTATTATATCATCTGTTTTTTTATGTTCGGAAACAAATATTTACTATGGTCCGGTTAGTGGTAACTGGACGGCAGCAGAGTCTCCCTTCCTTATCCATGCCGAGATCAATATTCCCGCCAATCAAACACTTACCATAGAACCTGGTGTAATTGTTTCATTTTGTGGACCATACAAATTTATTGTGTATGGAAAACTGCTGGCAGAAGGAACAGAAAATGATTCAATTTTCTTTACAGCCGAAAATGAAATTACCGGTTGGAAAGGACTCAGATTCACAAATACCACTTATAATGGATTGGGATCATCAAGGATTGAATATTGCAAATTTGAACACGGAAACACCGATTCAGGTATTCATCCCCATAATAAAGGTGGTGCTTTAATTTGCTTGAATTCTTCAAATTTACTTATCCAGAATTCCGTATTTACAAATAACAAATCCAATTATGGCGGAGCTATCGCACTTAGTAATTCCAGTCCCGCATTCAATGATCTCAAAATTGAAGATAATTATGCCAGTCATGATGGAGGTGGTATAATTATTGCATATAATTCTAATCCCACTATCAATAATACATCAATCACAAACAACTCATGTTTCTGTGACGGAGGAGGTGTTTTTGTTAGTGGAAACTCAGCACCGGAATTTAATAATGTGAGTATCATACAAAATATATCAGCATCAGGTGAATATGACTGTGGTGGTGGTGGAATGACCGTTTGGGGAGCACATCCAATTCTTACAGATTGCACAATAAATAACAATACTTCAGGAATTGCAGGAGGTATATATTGTTTAGAAAATTCTGTACTGGAAATCAATAACACAATAATATCACGAAACAATGGTGGTTATGGTGGTGCTATAATGGGATATAATTCCGATCTGGAATTAACAGGTACTTCCATCTTTTATAATAACGCTCAAAATTTTGCAGGTGGAATATATCTTTATAACGATAGTTCAATAACTTTCGATCCTGATAACAGATGTAGTATCTATTCTAACACTGCGATAAATAATAATGACTACGGGCAAGATATTTATATTGATCCAGATTTGAATGTTGATGTCATCTTAGATACTTTCACGGTACTCAATCCCGATTCTCTATATGCCTACCCTTTTGCAAATTTTACATTTGATATTCAGAATCATATTTACAATCCCGAATCGAACGATCTGTATGTGAGCACTACAGGTTCGAATACAAATAGTGGTCTATCTGCATCGGAACCTCTCAAATCCATCAGTCAAGCAGTGCAGATGATCCAGCCTGATTCATTGAATCCGTTGACTATCCATATTGAAGATGGTATATATTCACCTTCATTGACGGACGAAATTTTTCCCCTTGCAATGAAGAGTTATCTGACTTTGCAGGGTACTTCTAAGTTAAATACAATTCTGGATGCCGAACAATATTCCAATCTTATCGTTTTTAATGAGGTTATAGATTTTGAAATAAAAGAACTTACACTAACTAATAGTTATACAACAGATTATGGCACTGCAGGTGCTATTGATTGTGAAGAAAGCGAAATATCTCTTATAGATGTAATGATAAAAAATAATTACAGTAAATGGTCTGCTGGTGGAATTTTACTTTCTGTCAGTGAGCTAACACTTTCGGGTACTTCTATCATTGGAAATCATTCTCAAAATACAGCAGGAGGGATCAGTTTGTACTATGGGAATTCTACTATTAATTTCGATCCTGATAACCTGTGTAATATTTATCTCAATTCATCTATAATTCCTCCCTATGATATTTATTGGGATGAAACACCAATTTATGTAATTGTGGATACATTTACTATATTGAATCCTGATGAAAATTATGTACATCCTCTATCATATTTTACATTTGATATAAGCAATGCAGTCTATGAACCAGTTGCTGCCGATCTTTATGTATCACCGGATGGTTCAAATGAAAATAATGGCTTAACTCCAGATGAACCTTTAAAAACAATTACACGAGCATACCAAATGATAACTGCATCTGAAGAAAATCAACATACTATATTCCTGACAGAGGGAACATATTCTCCATCTGCAACCGGAGAACAATTTCCAATAAATTGTAAAAGCTATGTAACATTAGCTGGGATAGATCGCACTTTGACAATTCTGGATGCTGAGCAAACTGGGCGTGTTATTCATATTGGATATGATAATGTCACTATACGTGATTTTACTGTGTGTAATGGACAAGAAAGATTTGGAGCAGGCATTTATATTCAAGGTGATCATGCCTTCCTGCAGAACATGATAGTGAAAGACAATTGCGCAATTAGCCAGTTTTACAACAATGCCGGAGGTGGTATCTACAGTTATGGAGAAGAGAATGTACTGGAAAATGTGATTATCTATGATAATATAGCTGGAAACAGAGGAGGCGGTATATATTTCGGTCAATCCGCTTATCTCTCGGGTGTAACCATTAAGAATAATATCGCAATTAACGATCAGGGAGGTGGTATTTTCTGCGATTATCAATCTGTCGTGTTTGATTCTCTGAATCGGTGTAATATTATGAATAATCATTCCCTTGCTTCTCCTTCATTCGGTAATGATATCTATTTTGCTTATGATTCTTTCTTCACAGATACACTTTATGTGATTGTTGACACGTTTACAGTCATAAATCCAACTAATTATTATTCTTACCCGACGAATGTAATGGAATTTGATATTCTGAATGCTTATCATACACAGATCGATGCAGATGTTTATGTCTCTCCTTCAGGCTCGAATAATAACAGTGGTTTAACTTCGGATGACCCATGGAAATCAATTTCTTTTGCGCTTCAACGTACAGTATCAGATTCTCTTGAGCCTAATATTATTCATCTATTAGAAGGAACATACTCTCCTATTATTAATGGTGAGATCTTCCCATTATTTGCTGCAGATCACATTAAAATTGCAGGTATTTCCAAAGAAAATACTATCCTGGATGGAGCAAATAGCTATACGATTATTCATTGTGATAACATCAACGGCTTTAGTATAGAAGAATGTACATTACGCAATGGCAGTACATCAGGATATCCCAATAATAAAGGCGGAGCTATATATTGTGTCGAATCGGAGTTGTCTATTTCAAATTCAAATCTTCATTCAAATTATGCTTCCTATCATGGTGGCGCAATATACTGTAAAGAGAGTGATTTATTTTTAAATAATTCATATATTTACAATAATAGCTCCTATAAAGGTGCTAGCATATTCTCTACAAACACAGATCTTTCAATAATAAATTCTAATATATGTTTCAATGAAAGCATATATGAAGGTGCTTTAGAATTTTTAAGTTCCTATGGGGAACAAAATTATAACGCATTTCTAATAAATAATATTGTATGGGGAAATGAACCGCATCAGATATGTATTGATGGCTCATATAATTCAACTGCAATTATAACTGTTACTAATTCAGATATCGAAGGTGGATATGATGATATTATTACAGGTAATGATTTTATTATCAATTGGCTGGATGGAAACATTGATGAGAATCCAATGTTTGGAGAAGTTGAGAACGAATTTTTTATGCTGCAGTCTGGTTCTCCCTGCATCGATACAGGTACGGCCTTTTTCGAATGGGAAGATGAAGTTCTATTGGATATGCAGCCGGATGAATACCTGGGACCTGCTCCTGACATAGGTGCTTGGGAAAGCGAATATTTTACCGGTACAGATATTCCAGAAGTTCCGCTTGTTTTCAGTTTGCAGCAGAATTATCCCAATCCTTTCAATCCCGATACAAATATCCTCTATTCTCTTCCTGTTGATTGTAATGTGAATATTTCTATTTATAATATCAAAGGACAGAAGGTGAAAACACTGATCAAAGATAAACAAGAGAAGGGACATCACTCTATTGTATGGAATGGTAAAGATAATCACGGAAAAACAGTCAGTTCAGGTATTTATTTTTATAAGATAAAAGCGAAGAACAATGGTATTAATAAATTTACTAAAGTTCATAAAATGATGATGTTGAAATAGTTAAAGATTTCCTATTCTCGAAGAAACGGAAATCTTTGAAAAAGAAGTGATAAGAAATTATGAAAAAGAATAAAGAAATCGACCAAATTATTTTTTATAAATACTTCAATATTCTGATTTATTTCAGTTTATTCCTCATTTGTTTTCTATACTTGCGAAAAATGGCAGAACCATCGCTGGGAGCAAGATGGATATTTGTAAATCTGATGGCAACTATACTGCCACTAATAATTTTCACTAAGCTGTTTTTTACTAACCGACCAAAAAACATTGAGATATCCTGGTTTCATATCATAATAGTGTGTTTTTTCATCTGGTTTTCTGTATCTTATTTCCATACTGTTGATAAAGCCAATTTTGTTAATGAATTAATTAATCATATTTCGGTGGTTTTGTTGATACTATTCTTTTCTTTCTATGCAAGTAAATTAAATCTTTCGATTCTTTTCAGATTATTCAGTATCTTTGTTACGATGGTTTCTCTTATCGGAATCCTGCAGTATTATGGGTGGGATGGAAATATCTACGGACAGCATGCAGCTCCGGCTTCATCTTTTGTGAATAAGAATATAGCTACATCTTTCGTTGCTCTGCTCTTTCCTGCTACTTACCTGCAGGTTCTATTTACAAGGTCAAAAAAAATTGCTTGGATGTTTGCTCTTTGTTTCGGGATAACCTTATCATACTTGATAGTTGCGGCAACTCGAAGTGCCTGGGTAGGTTCTGCAGTTTCGATAATTTTTGTATTCGGCTCTACCTTTATATTTAAAAATATCAGGAAAAATTTCTTTGAGAAAATCACAAAAACCAGTTTCGTCCTGATCCTTTTCGGTTTAATATTCGCTTTTATAATCGTGCATGCAAGAATATTGACAACTGACAAACCAGAAATGTCTCACCCACTCTCTTCACAAGTAAGTTCTATCTTTAATAATCTGGATGGCTCGGAAGAACGAAGTTCCATCAAAATAAGGTTGGACAGATGGAGAAATGGACTTGAAATGGTCAAAGATAAACACTTCATCGGGTTTGGATTAGGAAGCTTCGATGCTGTGTATCCACTATATCACAAAAGTGTTATAGACGACAGAAGCTACGATGCCAGGCCTTTTAGTGCAGGGCTTCATAATGAACCTTTGCAATATATCATAGAACTTGGTTTTATTGGTTTTATATTCCTTATGATCTTCTTGTTTATCATCTATTTTTATCTATTTAAACTCTTGAACAAATCCAAAACTGAACAATTTTGCTTATATTTGATTTTAACAGCTGGTTTCACAGCTTTACTAATTGATTCGCTCTTTAATTATTCACTTCATTTCCCTACCAGTATCTTTTTCCTGAGTATAATGATCGGCATAGTTCATACTCAGTATAAAAAGGAATTTCCTTCAAGAGTATTTAAACTCCATTTAAGCAAATTTATTCCTTACATGATGATAATCTTTCTTATACTTTCAATAATATCAATTCATATAGGAAAAAGAAGATATAGCTCTAATGTGGCTTTTAAAATTGCACTCGCCTACGATAAAACGAAACGGATAGAAAAAGCAGCTTATTTTGCAAAGAAATCCACGGATCTGTGGTCATACAGGAATATAACTTTGTTTCATTGTTCCAGAATACTTGCTCATACTTTTCTGCAAAGAAGAACCATGAAGAATCTGAAACTGGCAGTCGTGTACAATAAAAAAGCTTTGAAAAATATGCCGAATAATTACTTACAGAATTATATCAGGTTCAAGTTGGCTATAACTTCCAACAATAAAAAGAAACTAAAAGAACTTGAAAAAGAAATTCCCTTACTTTTGACTGTAGTTCCGTACGATAAAATCTGGGATGCTTATGATGTTCTAAGACAGTACTATGATGCATTAGAGGATAAAAAAAACTCCCTAAAATATGAGTGTATGGCAAACAGACATGCAGGAGGAGCTTATTTCGAACATAAAAAGTATGAAAAAGCGTTGAAATATTATAAAAAATTAGCAGAGAGGTGCACAGTAACAACCCTGGAAAAAGAAAGAATGAAATTCCTTGAACAGCTCTTAAACAAAAAGAAATAATAATGAAAACATATAAACATTTTAAAATAAAACCAACTCAGGAGCAGATGGATTTTTTTGAATAGCTATTGAATCTCTATAATATACACCAGTGCAGAATGTTTTTATCCGTGCCTATCAGTGTAAATCCGTGGTTAAATTCTCCAAAACTTGACGAAAAATAATAGGTAAATTTTGTAAACATCCGTGGGTAATTAGCTCAGTTGGTTAGAGTGCTA
>JAGLPW010000179.1 GCA_023137125.1 Candidatus Cloacimonadota bacterium
GAAGTTCCGGTAGAAAATAGATTAGGTAAAGAAGGTCGCGGTTTCATGGTGGCGATGAAAACTTTTGATAGAACCAGAACCGGTGTGGCTGCGCTTAGTTTGGGTGCTGCCAGAGAAGCTTATGAAATTTCACGAGATTGGGCCAAAGATCGCATCCAGTTTGGCAAGCCGATCGCAGCAAACCAGGCTGTGGGATTTATGCTGGCCGATATGGCTACCGAAATTGAAGCTGCCAGAATGCTGACCTGGAGAGCTGCCTGGGCTTATGATAATAATCAAAAAGACCTTTCAGTACTTTCTGCCATGTCCAAAATGTATGCATCCGATGTGGCAATGAGAGTTGCTACTAACGCTGTGCAAGTGATGGCTGGCGACGGTTATTCCAAAGAATATCCGGTAGAAAAGATAATGAGAGACGTAAAACTCTGCCAGATCTATGAAGGAACAAACCAGGTACAAAGAGTTGTGATTTCGAAAGGAATTTTGAAATAATTAAGAATTTAGTAATTACGAATTAATAGTTGAAAAACTTCGAAGTGAATGCTTCGAAGTTTTTTTTTGAATCCCTCTGCTGTCTCCCTTATAACTAAGGAAGAACGCGGGAAGTCGCAGAAAGACAATCATTACTCTTTCATCGTTTCTACGTTTCCCTTTTAGCTTCAAGAGAAGCTTTGAAAAGGGAATTGCAAGGGATTCAGCTACTTGCTTACTACTAACGAGCTATTCTTACCCTACCAGAAATTCTTTAGCATCTTTTGGAATATCTCCGGTCGAAAGAATTTTACGCAGGTATTCGTAATATTCCACATATTTTTCATCATCAGATTCCGCTGTTTGTTCGGTTTGTGTTTTGTCTTTTAGGATGTCGAAATTGTTCACGAAATTCAACAATACCCGGCTGACTAATTCCGAAGTTTTCAGCTTGTTTGCTTTTGCCAACTTATTGATCTTGGCAATTATTTCTTCATTCAGATTTACGGTAAATGATCTCTTGCTCATATAATTCCTCATCATTTTTTTTATAAATGGATTTATTTTGGTAGGCTTTTGAATGTCAAGTGTAATAATTGAAACCGAAGCAGTTATTTGTTGCAGCTAATGGATTTTTGTGTTATCTTTTTCTAAAGCTTTTATTATATGGTATATTTGCTGAATTTCTTTTAGCAACTGAGTTCGAGCTGAGGAGGTTTGGGGGTACCATTTAAACTTCGGTTTATAAGTGAAATGAGTAACCGAAGTAATTTTATAATCGGAATCTGATATTGAATTGAAATATCAACTGTATTACTTTTTATCTTTTTCTTTCTCCGATTTCAAAACATGAAATGCATTCTGACCGGAAATCGAGACATCAACTCCAGTTGCAAAAAACATATCAGAATTTTTTAATCTATCGATGTCTTTTTCATATGACTTACTGATGGCTTCCCACTGTTTATCTGATAATAACGACAAATGTTGAGCACATTGATTTGCACGTTTATTGAAATAATGAAAAAATTGCTCAGGTATCCCTATTGGTCTCGGCTTGAATTTGCCTGTAGGATACTCAATTAGAGTGCCTTCAAGATAATCTTTGCTTGGCTGCTGAATTATTCCAATTACAATAAGTTTATTTAGTTTTGAATATAGAAAGCAGGTCTTTTTAGTCCTAAGAAGATCAAAATCTACGGAACCCACAAAATATCTATTTAAATATGGTGACAACGACCCACGACCTTGATAGCTTTTAATGATATCGACGGGGAAGATATGCTGTTCAAAAGTACCAATATGTTTTGTTTGATTCATCAAAAAGGATTTCCATTTTAGCAATGCCTCTTCTGCTAGGTCCCTTTGAGTTTCTGAAAGAATGGATAATCCATTTTTCAGTTTGTGATAAATTAAGTTTCTCCAAGAAATTGAAACAGTAAACTTTAGTAACCACTCTGAATATTTCACATGAGTCCCAGAATTATCATGAAACGGTTTGAAAAGTTTTTCTGAAAACTGTTTTTCCCATAGCCCAAATCGCTGTTCGCAATCGGCACATAATTGGTATAGTTTTAAACCGTCTTGTACTCGTTTATTGGGGTTTTGTGAAGATCGAAAGAATCCAGTTCCCTGTTCCTTTTTCCATTTGAAAATAAAACTCGGTAAAAGATGACTTTTTTTGAGTTCCTTCTCTTTTTCACATAACCTACATATACCAATCATTATTAGACATCCATTGTTAATAAAGTTAAATTCGACACTCTTTTCATTTTATTCAATAGTTCTTTTAAATTACACGATTATTTCATTAGCAATTTTTTATGTAATTTATGTTCTGTATCATCATTACAACATAAACTTCTTCCCTACTTCAATAGAATTTTGAGCTTGTAACTATTTTGCTTAGACCTAATATCTCAATAAATCACTCTTCCATGTAAGCACGCAGATTTTTAATTCTAAAGTCAGGGTAATCTGATTCAATGATCAAGCTGGAAGAATAGGTAAGCTGCCAGAGAGTGTTTTCGCCTGGTGCCAGCGAGTAATTTTTTGTTGTTCTTGTACCGCCAAATTTGGTTGTAAATGTACTATCAGCATAAAATTCTGCTTCAATATACCAGGGCGGGTAAAAAGTTGCATCACCATCATTACTTACTGTTCCTTTAACTATCAGTTCAGTAGATGTAAATAAGTATTCCGTAATTTCAAAAGTTGCGTCTTCCAGTACAGATACATCATCAGCCCCTACAACAGAATTTTCGTTGCAGCTAACAATGAACATAGCTGCTAATAGAATCGTTAAAATTGTAATAATAGTTTTCATAATTTTTCTCCTTTCCTATTAAATATTTTTATTTCAACAACACGTGTCCTCTGTAGCTTTAGCGTAAGAGGAGCATCTTCCTTGTTTCGGTTATGGTTTGCGTTTGTAATTTATAGAAATATATTCCAGAAGCTTGATTTGATGCATTCCATAAATAATTATGTTTACCGGATTCAAATTGATGTGACTGTATTATTTGTCCCTTGATGTTGAATAATGTAAGTGTTCCGGTTTCATTTTCTTTTATATCAAAGTTAATTGTTGTCATTGGATTAAATGGGTTTGGATAATTCTGATGAAGTTTGGTATTGAAAGGAAGCAGATCAATAGCATTGCTTACAGGATTAACTGTAATATAATCAATAATAGTTAAATTATTACTTAATGCGCTATTGCTTACAGTTAATGAAACTGAATAAACACCTGCTTCATTATAGGTAAAAGAAGGATTCTGCTCATAAGAATCTATTGTCCCATTATTATTAAAATCCCATTGCCATTCTTCAATATAACCTTGAGATAAATCTGTAAAATTTACTTCTAGTGGGACAAAACCTGAAACAATATCAGCTATGAAATCGCAATTTATTATTTGATGAAAATAGTATGCACCCATGTCTCTAATTGTTCCATCCGGATCTAAAGGTGAGCTTGGATCTCCGGCATCTATACAAGGAGAAGTAGACTGCAGGTTGTAATCTCCTATACTGGGATCTACAAATAATGGATTAATATCAATGTTACCCTCCAGCCAATTAACTGAACCATTATTATTAGTAACTATGGCATTTAATCCACCCTCAATATCAGAATAGGATATAGTGGTTGAATTAGGTTGTCCGTAATCGTTATAATATATTTCTTCTGGAGTATCATTCCACAATATACAATTTATTATAATTGGATTTGAATTTGCACAGCAATAAATTCCACCTCCATAGACAGCTAAATTATTCGTTATCGTCACATTCTTCAGGTTCGGATGGGAACTATGACAGAAAATACCACCACCGCTATATCCTCCCGAATTATTAGCTATTGTCACATTCTCAAGAATTGGATTGGAATTAGTCTCGCAGTAGATTCCACCACCATGAGGAGAGGCTTCATTATTTGCTATCATCACATTATCCAGACTCGGACAGGAATTATTAAAGCAATAAATACCACCTCCAAAACCTATAGCATAATTATCCACTATGATAACATTTTGCAGATTCGGATTGGAATAATTTTGACAACAAATTCCTGCACCATAACCTATACCATAATTATCCATTATGTTCACATCCACTAGAGTAGGACTGGAATTTTCACAATAAATACCACCTCCCTCTTCAGCAGTATTATTCGCGATCGTCAAATTTGACAGACTCGGATTGGAATAATTTTGACATTGAATCCCACCACCCTTAGCTGCAGAATTATCTGATATTGTTAGATTCTGTAGACTTGGACTGGAAGAAGAGCAGGAAATCCCACCACCTTTATAATAATCATTTCCATTAATTATCGTAAAGCCTGTTAAGACAGAAGTAGAGTCTTCTTCACTATCAAATGCAACTACTGTATCATCTTGATTACCATCAATAATCGTCTGTGAAATATAGCTCGTATCTTGGGTAGTATGAAATAAGGATCCCAGAATTATCGCTTTTCCATTGAAGTTGATGTTCTCTACATATGTTCCTGGTTGAACAAGAACTGTGTCTGCATCTACTGCCACATCAATTCCAGCTTGTATTGTTGGTTGATCTGCAGGAATGTTAATGATTATAGCACTTACAAAAATGAAGAACATTAACAAAATTATTACAAAAGTCAGCTTCATAAAATATTACTCCATTACTTCAACAACAACATCTTCCTAGTCTCAATTATGGTTTGTGTCTGTAGTTTATAGAGATATATTCCTGAAGCCTGTTTTGATGCATCCCATAAATAGTTATGTTTCCCGGATTCAAATTTATGTGATTCTATAATTTGCCCTTTGATGTTAAATAATGTAAGTGTTCCGGTTTCATTTTCTTTTATGCCAAAGTTGATAGTTGTGGTAGGGTTAAATGGGTTTGGATAATTAAATAATTCCCAATTCCTAACCACTAATTCCTCATCAACCACCGGACTTCCCTGC
The DNA here is from genome assembly GCA_023137125.1 of Candidatus Cloacimonadota bacterium. Classification (GTDB taxonomy): domain Bacteria; phylum Cloacimonadota; class Cloacimonadia; order Cloacimonadales; family TCS61; genus Tenebribacter. Next base: position 4,932 of record JAGLPW010000179.1, read on the forward strand.
CATTCATAGGCTCCCATATCAACTCGATTGTTATTAACTCGAGGATTTCCTGCAAGATCATATTGTGGTAAATTCAAACCTGTAGTATCGGGTATTCCCGCATCGATACAAGGTGAATCATCCAACAACGAAAATGGATATTCTCCTGAACCAAGAAATAATGGATCTGAATCAATATTATTTTCATACTCTCCATTAAAGCTTACTCCTTGTCCAAACCCGAATGCATTTAAACCTCCTTGTATATCACAATAATATAATACGGGTTCGCAATCATTATGTCTTATAAAAATTTCATTTCCACTTATATAGCCATCATTTTCCCATAAAATAGTGTTTATTATAATAGGAGAGGATATATAGGTGATACTAATTCCTCCACCTTGATAAGTTGCTGTATTATTAGAAATTGTATTATTGATTATTGTACATGATGAGACACTGATATGAATTCCGCCACCCTCTATAGCATCATTATAATTGAAACTATTATTTAATATTGATGGATTAGCGTCTAAAATGCTTATACCGCCACCAACCATAGCTTCATTGTAATTAAATTCATTGTTAATTATACTTGATATTGATCCATTATAAAGGTAAATTCCACCACCACTAACTATTGCAGAGTTATTGTTAAATCTATTATTTAAAATTATTGGATTAGAATTAGTATAACAATAAATTCCACCTCCATCAAAAGCTGAATTACTTTTGATAATTGATTGCACTATTTGCGGGTTAGATTCAAAAATATAAAAACCTCCACCAAAGTTGTATGCAGAATTATCAATTAGAATAGAGTTGGATAAATTTAGATTTGAGTTCCATTCACAGTAAATTCCCCCTCCATGATTATCAGCCGAATTATTCGATATTATCGTATTTATTAAACTTGGACTAGAGTTACTACCACAATAAATTCCTCCACCATTAATATCGGTTGAATTATTTATTATTACTACATTCTCTAAATTAGAATTAGAGTTTAATGTGCTGTAAATCCCTCCACCATAAGTAACAACCGTATTATTATCTATTGTCACACTCTGCAAACTTAGATTGGAGTTAGTGCAAGAAATACCACCTCCACAATAAGCCGAATTATTCGAAATAATTAAGTTCACCAAACTCGGGCTGGAATCAGTGCAAGAAATACCACCACCAAAAGGATTAGCATTTCCGTTAGTTATTAAAAAACCTGTCAAAACTGCAGTGGAATCTTCTCCACTATCAAAAGTTACTACTGTAGCAATATTGTTTCCATCTATAATTGTTTGGGAAATGTATGTTGTATCCTGAGTAGTTAAGAATAATGAAGCTACAATAATATTTTTACTATTATAATTAATATTTTCAATATACGTTCCGGGCTGTACAAGCACAGTATCTGCATCTACTGCCGCATCAATTCCAGCTTGTATTGTTGGTTGGTCTGCTGGAATGTTAATGATTATAGCACTTAGAAGAGTAAAAAATGATAGAAATAGATAAATTATGATTTGTTTCAAATAACCTCCAGATTTTATTCAAAATTCTTTCATGTTACCATAATTTATAAATCAATTATTAAAAAATAAAAAAATACATTTGATAGAAATCAATAAATTAAATACTATGTCAAGCATATAATTATATTACATTGTTAATTAAGATGAGCTAGACATACTCCCTGATCTTGTCTACGAGTTAGAATTTGAATATTTACATAATGGGAAAAAGCGATACCAATAAATGTATCGCTTTTCCAAATTGTCTTAAAATATTACTCCATTATTTCAATAATAACATCTTTCTTGTTTCGTTCGTAGTTTGCGATTGTAATTTGTAGAAATATATTCCTGAAGCTTGCTTTGATGCATCCCATATATAGTTATATTTACCTGATTCAAATTGATGCGATTCTATTATTTGTCCTTTGATGTTAAATAAAGTAAGAGTTCCGGTTTCATTTTCTTTTATGTCAAAGCTAATAGTTGTTAATGGATTAAATGGATTTGGATGATTTGAATATAACTGTGTATTAATAGGAAGTAAGCCAATATCACCACTTACAGGAGTCACAGTAATGTAGTCAACCTTGATCTCTGTATCGTCATTTGTGCCGTCTGATACAGTTAAAGATACTGTATATAACCCTTCTTCTATATATGTATGAATTGGATTCTGAATATAAGAATCAATTAATCCATCATTCTGAAAATCCCACTCCCAAGAAACTATATCTCGTGAATTCTCTTTCTGGACATTTTTTAAACTACCCTTCTTTGTTGGTCCACCCAATAATCCGGGAAGACCACCGGTAGATAGATCAGTAAATTGTACTTCAAGTGGCTGTAAACCTTCTAAAGGCTCAGCTTCGAAATCTGCCATAATTGGATCTCCAACTGCGATATAATCCACTTTTGTTTCAGTATTATTAAAAGTACCGTCACTTACTGTTAATTTCACAGTATAGATTCCTTCTTCGGTGTAAGTATGTAATGGATTCTGGTCATTGGAATCTATAGTCCCATCATTATCAAAGTCCCATTCCCATGAGACAATCTCGCGTGTTTTATAAGCAATGCTAGCATTATCATCACGATTAAATGTTGAATCTAGCCCTCCCGAAGATAGATCTGTAAATTGAACATCAAGAGGTGATATACCTATCAGAGGATCAGCTTCAAAATCCGCTATTATTGGCTCACCAACTGTAATATAATCAACTTTTGTTTCAGTATCAGTATTTGTTCCATCACTCACTGTTAAGACCACAGTATACATTCCCTCTTCTGTGTAATTATGAGTTGGATTCTGTTCATAAGAGTCTATTGTTCCATCATTGTTAAAGTCCCATTCCCAAGAGACAACTTCACGTGAACTTTCTGTATTGTATATTTTTTTGTTGTTTGTTTTGGGAGATATGTTTGCCTTTTTTTCCATATTAAGGAGTATATCAAGTCCCCCTGAGGATAGATCAGTAAATTGGACACTAAGTGGTGCCAAACCAATAAGTGGATTTGCTTCAAAATCTGCTATTATTGGTTCACCAACGGTAATATAATCAATCTTTATCTCAGTATCAGAGTATGATCCATCGCTTGCAGTTAAAGAAACAGTATACATTCCTTCTTCGGAGTATATGTGAGTTGGATTCTGCTCATAAGAATCTATGGTCCCATCATTATCAAAATCCCATTCCCAGCTTATTGCAGTACTTCCTGTAGATAAGTCGGTGAAATTTACAGTTAGTGGTAACAAACCAATAAGTGGATCTGCAACAAAATCTGCTATAACCGGATCACCTACTGTTATATAATCAACTTTTGTTTCTGTATCAGTATTTGTGCCATCGCTTGCTGTTAATGAAACAGTATAAAATCCAATTTCTGTGTAAATATGAGTTGGATTCTGTTCATAAGAATCTATAGAACCATCATTATCAAAATCCCATTCCCAGCTTGTTGGAGTACTTCCTGTAGATAAGTCTGTAAAATTAACTGTTAATGGAGGATCACCAGATAAAATGTCAGCAATGAATTCAGCAGTTAAAGGAATACCGAAATTAAGATCGATAGCAGCATACATTAATGGGCTATTTGTCCAACCTCCATGACCTTGAACAGCTGAACCATAATCACTATCACTCATAAACACAAAATTAAGTTTTGCATGATAGTTACCAGGTACATTGCTAAGAATTTCAAGCTTATCACCAAGAGATATGTTAACGGGGAGCATATTTTCAAACTCTGGTGCATAATTCCCATCATAGTGGTTTGCGGGATCAATTACATTGTCATTTGGATTAGAATTGATATATCTGATATCTGACCAGGTTTCACCAGCATCACTGGAAATAATGATAGCAATCTCGGATTGTTCTACCCAACCATCGTAACCTTCTACTCCATGATAAGCATTTTGAAGTTTTGCACCATCATGCCAGGCAGTTACTAACCAATCTCCATTTGCCACCATTTTACAGTTACTTTCATTAAAGTAAGCATCTTGATAATCACCATCGAAAAACCAGCTTGGAGCACTCATTACTACTATAGGCCAGCCAAAAACATCATATTCATCTACTACCCCATCATCATCAAGATCAAAAGCAACAGCCAGATGATCATCACCTGGGTCACTATCTTGAACATCTATGTCGTAGAAACTGAATTCATGTGTAACAGTATCAAAGGTGAATATTTTCGGATAGATATATGCCGGCCAGTATGAACCGTCATCTATATTCTCTTGTGAATTATAGGTCACGCCAGTCATCCATTGTACTTTTGTATTATTATCTGTGAATACACCATTAAAATGAGTAAGATCATTTGTAGGTACTATATACATTTCAGCAGGAGTCCCATCATCATTTATCCAAAGGTATTCACCGGTTTGGTAATTGGTAGGATTAGCCATAGGTTGTTTAAGTTGTTGAGTGTATCTTGTAAATGTCTCACCATAATCATCGCTATACATAGCAAAAAGAGAATCTGTAACAGAACCTACAAAAATAACTTGTCCATCATCTTCACATACGATCATATCCTTATTTATCCGACCAATATCATTATACGCCATGTAGTCAAAATATGGAATTGTGTTTATTGTCCAATTGAGATCAGATGTCATCAGTAAATCAGTATCATCAAAATCTGCATATAAATAAAGGCAATTGTAATTAGTATTAGTATAATTATTCCCATAAGCATGAACTCTTCTGTGGTTGGCAATTGGAGATGGACCTATCCAAACCAATGGCCAAATGAACTCATCATCATAATGCCCAGTAAGTGGTGCACTCATTTCAGGATTATCCATAATAATAAATGGTGATCTCCAAGCACCTGGTGTACCGGTAATATGGAAAATTGAATAAGACATATGACTGTCATAAGTTCCATCAGGTTCTGTTACTGCATGCCAAACTTCAAATGGGTCACTTGTATATGGATCAATGGCCAAAGATGTAAATCCTTCTCGATTGGGTACTGGATTAATACTATTACTCTCTGCAAGTGTTCCATCAGGATTAATGTAACTGTAATAAGCTCTACGATCTGAGCCAACTGCTTGTGTTTCAGAGCGCATGTAAGACACATACCATCCATCTGCCGGATAACCTAATGGTTGTGCAATTTCAGGTTGCTTTCTTAGGTTATAACCATTATAACTAAAAGGCATATAGTCATAATACGAACTTGTTAAATAAGTTGTATTTTCACCATCACCATTGGGAATAAATGCATACTCTGGTGCTGGGTTCTGATCCCTTGACACATTTCTCATTCCAAAACGCATTGCCGGATTGTAATTACCTTTTGCAACTTGAGCCGGCTGCATAAAATCTTCTGCAACCAGTGAACACAACAATAAACTCAACCCTAATAGAATTAATAACTTTTTCATTTTACTCTCCCAATTTTTTTTATTTTTTAATTAACAATTTACATTAATATCTTCTTAAATTAACTCGCTTACTTTAAATTCTTACTAAAAATATCTTTGTTTATTACCTTATTTTAAACGCAAAACGAAATTAGTTATCTAAATTATATGTGTCAATATTATTAGTTTTAAATAAAATATGTTTATACAGCCTACTATTCAAAACAGCTGTCTGATTTTAATTTGTTAACTCCTTAATCTTTTAATAAAATCCTCAATTGCATCGTAATCAATCTCACTAATATTAGATGATTTACCGGCTATTTTCTTGACTATTACTCTTTCCAGAAAATTCATCCTATCAAAGCAGAACTCACCACCCATTAATCCATTTGCCACTGATACTTCTCGTAATTCGGCAGGATAGGCATTATTAAATTGTTCTTCGCGTATTTCATCTTTTTGCATGCAAACCAGAAAGAGAGCAATTTTATTCTTAAGCAAAATAGTTATATTGTTTGCGATAAATAATCTTAATTTTTTTGGGATAGATCCAACATGTATAGAACCGCCAATAATAATTATGTCATAATTTTCTAATTCTATTGATCTAATTTTCTTCAGGTTAAATATTTGAGTTTTGTCTGGTTTTAATTTACTTTTAATCAATTCAGCAATTTTCTCTGTTGTACCATGTTTAGACATATAGATAATTGCAGTATTCATATGTTAGTCCTTTAAATAATTCTATTAAGAAATCTGAGATTCTTTGTTAGAAAAGCCTGAAGAGTTCCTCAGAAAGACAGATTTTTTACTATTTCATACTTCGATACTTGGCTAAAGCCAAACTTAGTATGACAAAATTCTTCCAACACCTCTTATGTTCCCTCTCTTGTTTTGAAGAGAGGGAAAGCAGGATGAGCTATCCTACAACACCTGCATTGATAAGGTCGTGCATATGAAGCATACCTACCAATTTGTTGTTTTCATCTACAATTGGCAGCATGGTTATCTTATTATCTTCCATTAGGTTCAATGCATCAACTGCAAGTTCTTGTGGCTGCATAGATTTTGGAGATTTTATCATGACTTCTGCAACGTTTATGTTCAAATCTGTTATGCCTTTTTCTATCATACGTCGCAGATCACCATCTGTAATGATTCCAACAAGTTTTCCATTATCGTCTATCACATTTGTGCAGCCCAATCCTTTAGAAGTCATTTCAATTATTGCTTTATTCATTTTTGCTGTAACATTCACTAAAGGGTTATCTTTCCCTGAATGCATCAGATCTTCAATTTTACAAATAAGTTTTTTGCCAATTGTTCCACCAGGATGAAATTGAGCAAAATCCTCTTCATTGAAATTCCTTTTTTTAAGTAAAGCAACAGCAATTGCATCTCCAACTGCCAAAGCAACGGTTGTACTGGAAGTTGGTACAAGCCCAAATGGCTCATATTCTTTCGGTACGAAACAATCAATTGTAACAGATGCATTCTTTGCCAATTGTGATTGCAAATTACCCGTTAGGGCGATAATTGGAATTTTGCGGAATTTGATATAAGGAATTATGGAAGTAAGTTCATTTGTATTACCGCTATTAGAAACAGCAACAACCACATCATCTTCATCAAGCAGACCAAGATCACCATGAATTCCTTCTGCAGCATGTAGGAAAATCGCTGTAGTTCCAGTACTTACAAGAGTTGATGCAATTTTACGAGCAATTATCCCGGCCTTCCCCATTCCTGTAACAACAACCTTTCCTCTGCAGTTAAAAAGGAGGTCAATTGCATCTTCTATTTTGGAGTCGATTCTATCTGCTACTTCCTGGATAGCTTTCGCTTCCAGATTCAATTCATCTTTAATGAATTTGATAATATCCATGATAACTCCTGATAAATCATCCCTTTGCTAATAACTCGACTCGAGTTTTTCAAAACCGAGTCGGGTTATTTTGTATCTATTTCCTTTCTTCGATCTCTCGCTGAATTTCTTTTAAAATCTCTACAATTTTCTTACTACCAAGATCACCTTCACCATGACGACGAACTGAGACAGAACCAGATTCCATCTCCTTCTGTCCAACAATGAACATATAAGGTATCTTATGTATCTCAGCTTCTCTGATCTTGTAACCTATCTTTTCATTTTTGAAATCAACTTCACTTCTAATTCCGCTCTTTATTAATTCTGCATTAACCTTTTTCGCATAATCAATATAATTATCAGAAATTGGTAGAATCTTAACCTGTGTCGGGCATAACCAGATCGGGAAATTTCCTGCATGATATTCAATAAGAGTTCCAAAGAATCTTTCAAGAGATCCCAGAAGTGCTCTATGCACCATAAAAGGACGGTGCGGTTGATTATCTTCACCAATGTATTCCATTTCGAATCTGGCTGGTAGATTAAAATCAAATTGAATAGTAGAGCATTGCCATGAACGATTTAGTGCATCTTTGATCTTTATATCGATCTTAGGACCATAAAACGCTCCACCACCTTCATCAACTTCATAATCTATTCGTAGTTTTTCTAAAGCTTTTTTCAAGGAAGCAGTTGCCTTATCCCAATCTTCTTTTTCTCCAACAGCTTTTTCCGGCATGGTAGAAAGGTATATCTCAAAATCCTTAAACCCAAAAGCTTTAAGTATGTTCAAACTAAATTCAATAACTTCCTCGATCTCATTATCTAGTTGATCTGGAGTGCAGATAATATGTGCATCGTCCTGAGTGAATCCGCGAACACGCATTAAGCCATGAAGAGAACCGGAATTTTCATATCTGTAAACAGTTCCCATTTCTGCGTATTTAATTGGAAGTTCACGATAACTTCTCTTCTGGTCCTGATAAATCGCAATATGGAAAGGACAGTTCATCGGTTTGAGATAATATTCCATATTATCCACTTCGATAGCACTGTACATGCTTTCTTTATAGAATTCCAAATGTCCGCTCTTTTCCCAAAGTCCAACTTTTCCTATATGTGGAGTGTACACCACACTGTAGCCGTCTTCAAAATGACGCTTTTGCCAGTAATCTTCTACGATTGACCGCATCATCGCACCCTTTGGATGCCACAATACAAGCCCGGGTCCTACTTCATCTGAGAATGAATAAAGATCGAGTTCTTTCCCAATTTTACGATGATCTCTCTTCTTTGCTTCTTCTAGATTATACAGAAATGTTTTAAGGTCTTTCTTGGAAGGGAAACTCACTCCATAGATACGCTGCAACATTTTATTCTTGGAATCTCCACGCCAGTAAGCACCGGAAGTTTTAAGAAGTTTTATCGCTTTAATTTTTCCAGTATCTAAAATGTGTGGTCCACGGCAAAGATCTGTAAAATTACCTTGAGTATAGGCAGAGATTATTTCATCATCCGGAATCTCTTCTAATAATTCTACTTTATAATCTTCTTTCATCTCTGAAAAGAGTTTGATTGCTTCTGTTTTAGTAAGTTCTTGTCTCTTGTATACAGCATTCTGTTTTGAAAGCTCTTTCATTTTTTGCTCGATCTTTTCCAGATCTTTGTCAGTAAATGGAATTTCTTTATCAAAATCGTAATAAAAGCCGTTTTCTATAGCTGGACCAATCGCAACCTTAATATTTGGGAAAAGCTCTTTCACTGCTTGAGCAAGCAAATGAGCAGAGCTATGCCAATATACTTCCTCTCCCTCTTTACTATCAAATTTATAAAGTTTGATCTCAGCATCTTTTTCAATTTTGAAATCGAGATCTACCAGTTTTCCATTTATTTCAGCTACAATAGTCTGTTTTGCCAAACCATGGCTAATACTCTCTGCAATTTCCAACGGAGATATATTTTTCGGATGTTCTTTTATTGAACCATCCGGAAATTTTATTTTTATGTTCATCATTTCCTCTTACTCTTCTCTTTTTGCAATTTTCTTTTCTATCATTTCAGCAGCATTATCAAGTGCTTTTTCAGGAGTCAACATTCCCCTAACCACCTTTTCAATAACATGCTCTTCTAAATATTTTCGTGTTTCAAACCACTCACTTATCTGAGGTTCAAAAGTGGCATAATTCAACTGATCGTAAACAGATGCAATTTCTGGATTATTGGCAATTCTATTTTTTAGAGCTTCAACCTCCATTGCACTTTTACGAACCGGCATATAATAGGTTAATTCACTCCATCTTGCCGTCTGCTCGGTATCCGTGAACCATTTTACAAATTCCCAGGCAGCTTTCTCTTTTTTCTTATCTTCTTCATTTTTAAAGATAACCACATTCGTACCACTGATGATATTCGTCTTTGTTTTGTTAATTGGAATAGCAGAAATTCCCATATTGAAATTAATTCCAGTTCTCAGCATGAAAGCCATAGAAACACTTGAATCCTCATAGAAAGCAACTTTTTGTGCTGTGAAATCTTTCTGCCCTTCATAACCTGGTGAGAGATAACCTGTTTTATCTATATTCAAAATATTCGTAAAAAATTCTAAAGCCTGCACACCTTCTTTGCTATTGAATAGAGGTTTTGTATTATCTCCATTCATGATCTTACCACCAGCTTGAAGCAATAGGTTCTCAAATTGCCAGGCACTAATTTTCACAGTAGTTCCATATTGATCTATCGTGCCGTCTCCATCTGTATCCTGCGTTAACTTTTGGCAAAATCTTCTAAATTCTTCCCAAGTTTTTGGAGGTGTGTTGGGATCCATATCATTCTGAAATAGGATATCTTTATTATAATATTGCACTCTTACGCTTTTATTAAATGGGAAAGAAACCAATTTACCATCCATTATATTACTATTTATAAAAACAGGATAAATATCATCCATTTCTTCCTGACCAAAATTTGGATCTTCATTTATAAATTCTTCGATCGGAACAATTACATCACCTTCCAGCATATTAGCGATCCATGCTTCATAAGCCTGTGCAACATCTGGTTGATTTCCTGTTTGAATAGAAGCCATTAACTTTTGTGAAAGAGCTGTGTAGTTTCCCATATTTACAGACTTCACATGAATATTTGGGTGAGAATCATTAAACTTTTGAACAAGTTCTTCCAATGCATCACCTAAGGGGCCGCCCATTGCTTGCCAGAAAAGGATCTCGGTAACTTCACTATTTACAACTTCCTTTTTTCCACAACCTAATATTATTATGCTTAATAAAATTATAAGTAGCGCTATTTTGTTCATTCATAGCTCCTTAAAGATTTTTTGGCAAATTAAAATGCACTACCCCTAAGTCAATATAATTTTGTTGTTAGGTTAATCGCCATTTTTTTATTTACATTATCTAACTTATATTGATAAATAGATTTTAATTAATTAGAAAAGAGGTTTTTATGAAAAGAGAAGAATTTTCTAAAGTGAGCATGGCAACAAAACATCCTGCTAGAGTTGCCCTGGCAATTGTAGAAGATAAGAAAAGTAAATATAATATGATCACACTTGAATGGTTTATGAAAACGTCCATCAAACCACCAATGTTTGCAATCTCTATAGGCCATACAAGGTATTCTCATGAATGTTTGCAGAATGTACGGTTTTTCAATTTGTGTCTTCCTTCTAAGGAAATGACAGAAGTTTCTATGATTTGCGGTACAAAATCCGGTAGGGATATTGATAAATTCGAAGAAACCGGAGTTAAGTGGTTTTCTGGAAGACTTGCAAAGTTGCCAATTCTAAAAGAAGCTGAAGCCAATTTTGAATGTAAGGTAATTACTCAAGTTAGAAGTGGTGATCATACAATTTTTGTTGGAGAAGTAAAGCATAGCTGGTTGAATGAAGAAAAAAAAATACAGACAGTTAAGGATTTGATGTAAGATTTCACCACAGATGAACACGGATAGGCGCAGATAATATAATCTTGTAGTATCAAATCACTAATCTACCTTCTATTGTAGTTTAGACACTCCATCCAAGGCGGATAAATCCTATCTGAGTAAGCAGGTCCAGGATTTATCAGCCAATCTTCTGGGCTGAGTGAACGTGCTACTTTTTTTAGACTTTTATTTCAACAACAAACACTTCTTTGTAGCAATAACTTTATTATCCATATTTAATTGATAGAAATAAATTCCTGATGCTACAGGTTGTTCGTTTTGGTCTGTTCCGTTCCAAGTTACAGAAAAAGTATTTGAACCATTGCTCACTTCGACAGGCTCAGTGTGACAATCGATTGTTCTGACCTTTTGACCTTTAATATTATATATTTCTATTTGTGCTAATTCGTGCAAATTCGTGGTTTCAAAATAAATCGTTGTTTCAGGATTAAATGGATTTGGGTAATTCACTAAATTTATATTATTTACTTCGATGAGTTGATTAGATACTGGGGTTACCCCCACAAAATCTAAAATTGTAAATCCAAAACTTCCATTTGCAGTAACCAAATAATCTTCAGTTGCAGTAATATCAAATGAAGGCAAATTCCATCTGAAAGAATCTATCAAAATTGGAAAAGCAGGATCTGACAGGTCATATGTTAATATCTCATTCCAGCAAACATCAGAAAGTATGAGTTTGTCATCTCGTATAATGGGCTTTGATAAAATAATTGAATCGTAATGAGGAAGTATTGTATTCACTAAAAAAGGATTTGTCGGATCAGTAATATCAATGATTTTCAATCCACCTTCTCTACCAGGCATATATGCATAATCATCATAAATTTTAATTTCGTAACGATATTCATTTGATTCCCAACTTCCAATCAATTCAAGAGCCTCGGGATTTGAAATATCTACTATCTTCAAACCACCACTACTGCAACAATAAAGCATATTACTCCTTGCTTCCAAATCTTGTACATATCCAATATCATAAATGTAAACAAGAAGAGGATTAGTAAGGTCATTTATATCAATTATATGCAAACCATTATTGCAACCGGCATAAGCATAATCATCTTGTGCAACAATTTTTTTTACCGAGTTAGCATCAATCTCATTTCCACCAACATTTACGATATTCTGCGGATCGCTAATGTCGTAAATATTGAATCTTGTATTATCATAGTAAGAACCGGAAAAACCTGCAAAAGCAAAATCATCATAAAGAGTTACTGTTGAAACATGTAATTCCATTGTATACCCATAGCCGTGACTAAAAAGCCAAATAGGATTTTGCGGATCAGAGATATCAAAAAGATTCATACAATCATTTTCTCCACTACAAACTCCAATAATGTTATCATTAGAATCAAGATCTCTACTACTGCTTAGATAATTAACCTCACCAAGATAATTCTCATTTTCTGGATCACTTACATCGACAAAAATCGCATCTGCTTGATTGAAATTATGTGTATTTAAGAAAACGATATTATCCCTAACGGATATAATAGAACCTGATTCACCATAAGAACCAAGGGAATAGATATTATCAAAATCACTAATATCAAAAAGGTGAAATCCGCCAAAATTTTCATTTGATGCATTAGCATAAAGCAAATTTCCATCAACAAGTATATCATAAAAATTGTATTGATAATATTTGCTAACGACTTGAATATTTAAATCATTAATATTAATGATTTCAAGTCCGTCTGAATAGCTTATAAAAATGTTATCATTTTCAATTTCAATATCATACACTCGAGGAGTATCATGAAAATTTAACATAAATGGGAATAATGGATTTGAAATATCATACAAATATAATCCATCAAATGTTCCAATTAATAACAGAGATTCTTTGATAACCAATTTTGAATATGTTATTGATGGCATCTCCGGGATATTACATGTAGAGATTAGCGTAGGATATTGTGGATTAGAAATATCTACTATCTGAATTTCATTATCTAAATATAAATAAATATAATCATCTTTAACACAAATTGCTCTGATATCTGCTGTTGAAAATGAAAATTCTTCTATGATAAAAGGATTATTAACATCACCGATATCAATAATAATAACTGTAGAGTCATCCCTATTAATAAAACAATAATTCTCATAAACTTCAATCCAATGATAATGATCATCAAGATCTAAAGATGATAGTAACTGGGGATTATTGTAACATTCTATATCAAAAATTTCTAATCCATGTGAATAATTTGAAGTATAAGCAATATTATTTATAACTTTAATTTCGTTCAAACCCCCCATGGTATTTAATCCACCAACTTTGTGATAAACGCCATAAAGATTTGAAAATATTATAAATAAAATTAGAATCAAAAATTCTAACTTTGACATTGTCCCTCCTGTTTTGTATACTAACTACAATTTGAGCTGTAAAGAATCAATAAACAACTTCGTTATGCATTACTTCAATAATAGACACGTTCAGGAATGAACGTGCTTAAGGATCTCAACTTTTATTTCAACAATAGACACGTTCAGAAGTGAACGTACTTAACGATCTTAACTTTTATTTCAACAATAGACACGTTCAGGA
>JAGLPW010000018.1 GCA_023137125.1 Candidatus Cloacimonadota bacterium
TCCCGGAAGGTGGTGGGAACGATTTTGCAATGAATTTTAATCTCTCTTCTAATATTGATAAAGCTGTGGATATCCTACAAAAATTTAATACGAGAAAAATTGATATAGGTAAAATTGAAAATAGATATTTCGTCAATGCTTTGGGTATTGGTTTTGATGCCAAAGCTGCCCGGATTTCGAATAAGATCAAATATCTGAATGGGCTGCCAAGATATCTTCTGGCGGTAATAAGAGCAGTGGTTACTTTAAAACCATTTGAAGCTGAAGTGAAATTGGATAACTATGCATATAATTCACCCTTCCTGCTAATTGCTATTGGAAATGGGAAGTACACCGGTGGTGGATTTCTGTTAACACCTGAAGCCAAAATAGACGATGGATTTCTGGATGTCTGTTTTATTGGAAAAATCTCACGTGGCAGACTTCTATCTCTGCTTCCATCTGCCATAAAAGGTAAACATTTAAAAGAACCGGAAGTAGATCTTAAACAGAGCAGAACCATAGAAGTAGTTACCAAAACACCATTACCTTTTTATACAGACGGTGAACTTCCAGAACTGAAAGATCCGCTCCATTTCAAAATTGAGCTGTTACCCAAAAAACTAACTCTAATCTGTTAGATTTAGTTATCATTTTGATAATATATTTTTTACAGGTTTATCATTTAGATAATTCCCACAGTTAAATATCTGCTCGCTAAGTAGTCATAATTCATTATAATACAAACACATAAGTCTCGACAACATATTTGGTCTACAAATTGCAATTCCTAGCCATAAATAGTAATTTGGAGGAATTATGAAAAAAGTAACAATATTTTTTGCGATATTATCCATTGCAATTTTGGTTTATGGAATAGTAACAACTAAGGAAATCCGCAAAACATTTGAAATAAATGACAACGCAGGATTAATAATTGATAACATCAACGGATCCGTTAAGATCACTGGTTGGGACAAAGATTTTGTGGATGTTTTGATAATCAAGAAAACCAGTCTTGGCAGTGAAACGTTAGACAAAGTTGATATTGTAATGATACAAAAAAAAGATATAATTATCGAAACCAAGCATTTGAGCAAAAGTCCTAAAGTTAGTGTGAGTTATGAACTCAACGTTCCAAAAGAGTTATTACTCAAAAGTATTCAAAGTTCAAATGGAAGTATCAGTATTACAGGTGCAGGGATTGTAGATATTGTTCACACATCCAATGGCTCTATCAGCCTTGAAAAATGTGAAGGAGAGATCAATGCCGACACAAGTAACGGTTCTATCACAGCAGAGGATATCGACGGATCAGTTATTGCAAATACTTCAAATGGTAGAATAAGATTGGAAAACATCACCGGTTTTGCTAATGCTAATACTTCTAATGGTAGTATTCAAATCTATAACGTTGTCAGCATTGGAAATGCCAAAACTTCCAACGGTTCAATAAAAGCACACATTGCCAAGATGAGTAATGATGTTGATATAAAATCCAGTAATGGCTCGATCACTTTGTATATGGCCAATAATATAGATGCCGACATCAAAGCATCAACATCCAATGGTAAGGTCAGATTACATGATTTTGCTATCACAGCCGATAACATCTCAAAATCATTTGTTTCCGGTTTTATCGGTAATGGTGGCAACCTGCTTAAGTTAAATACTTCCAATGCCAACATACATATATACAGTGATGATAAAATTAAATTTTAAGTAATCCCCTAAAATAGTAGCATAAAGCATTGATCCTCCCTAAATGATCAGTGATAAGCCCCGAGTAATCGGGGCTTTTTTATTTTATGAGTTCACACATTTTAACTCTACAGTTAAAAAATATCATTAAGCATTTGACAAATAATCGCCCCAGATTAAATAAAAAGTAGGAATAATAAAAAAGAATAATCGAGGAATTTATGCCTGATCAAATTTCATTATTTTCAGAAGAGAAAACCCCAACAAATATCCCGTTAGCAGAAAAAATACGTCCTTCTAAAATTGAAGAGATAATAGGTCAGGATGAGATCATGAAAGATGGTTCTCAACTGCGTAATATGATAGAGAACGATAATTACAGTTCCTTTATTTTATGGGGTCCACCCGGAACCGGTAAGACAACTATCGCCAGGTTGATCGAGAAGAAAACAAAATCCAGGTTCATCTCTTTCAGTGCTGTGTTATCCAGCATTAAAGATGTGAAGCTCGTTATGAAAGAAGCAGAATTCACACTTAAAACAAAGAACAAGAGTACAATTTTATTCATTGATGAGATCCATAGATTCAATAAAGCTCAACAGGATGCATTCCTTCATTATTTAGAATCCGGTGCAGTTATTCTTATTGGAGCTACAACCGAAAATCCTTCTTTTGAAATTATTTCGGCGCTGCTTTCCCGCTGTAACGTGTTTGTGTTAAATCAGCTTTCTGATGATGATATTTTGCAAATTATTGAGCGTGCAATGAGAGAGATAAATGTAGAAGTAGAATTTGAAGAGAATTGCATTCCCTACATTGCAGAGCTTTGTGGAGGTGATGCACGTAAAGCCTTGAATTATCTGGAAAGTATTATTAAGAATTCAAAAGGTAAAAAGAAAATCGATGTAGAATTTATTTCTAATATCCTCAGCCGAAAAGCAATGTTCTATGATAAAGATCGTGAAGAACATTATAATGTGATTTCAGCCCTGCATAAATCGTTGCGGGGAAGTGATCCTCAAGCCGGATTATATTGGCTTGCCCGAATGCTGGAAGCGGGAGAAGATCCGCTTTATGTGGCTCGCCGTTTGGTGCGATTTGCTTCCGAAGATATCGGACTTGCCGATCCTAATGCACTAGTTCAGGCAATTGCAGCAAAAGATGCGTGTCATTTTTTGGGAATGCCGGAAGCAAATACTGCGCTGGCGCAGTTGGTGGTCTATTTGGCCACCGCACCAAAAAGCAACGCACTTTATACAGGTTACAAAAAGGCAGCTGATGATGCCAGAAAAACAAGTCACCTAGGTGTTCCGCTTCACATTCGTAATGCTCCTACCAAGCTGATAAAAGATCTGGATTACGGTAAGGATTATAAATATGATCACATGGCAGAAAATGCTTACAGCTATCAGAAATATTTCCCAGATAAGATGAACGAAAAGAAATATTATAAACCATCAAAATTCGGCTATGAAAAAGAGGTTCAAAAACGGTTGGATTGGTGGGAAAAATTAAGAGATAAAAAATAATTCGTAGAGACGCAATATTTTGCAACAGTAAAGACGCAAAATATTGCGTCTTTACAAAAGAATAAATTTGGACCACAATCACAGAATTTAGCATCAATTGTACGTGGATTTAAATCCGGTGTTAAATCATATGCCACAAAAAATAATATTGAATTTGTCTGGCAATCAAGATATTATGACCATATAATTAGAAATTATAAATCTTGGGAAAGGATACATCAATATATTCAAAAGAATCCTAATTGTGGATTAGATGATGAATATCAGATCTAGGAGCAATTCGCTAATCAATCCTTATCTATCCATTTATCTATTGTTACTGGTTTGAATTTATCAAACTGATCTAAGATGCTTTTGGGGTCGGTGTCCACAATTATTGCATTCCGATGTTCTTGTTTTACAAATCGCATTTCTACTGCTTTATCAAAGAACTTTAGCAATTCATCATAATATCCGTTTACATTAAGAATCCCGCATGGTTTGGAACTATACCCGATCTGTGACCATGTGAGCATTTCCAACATTTCTTCAAAAGTACCAAATCCACCCGGCAAAGCAATAAATCCATCTGAAATCTCAAACATTTTTGCTTTGCGCTGATGCATTGTATCTGTAATAATAAGTTC
>JAGLPW010000180.1 GCA_023137125.1 Candidatus Cloacimonadota bacterium
GCGACCTGCGGATTAGAAGTCCGCTGCTCTATCCAGCTGAGCTACGGGGTCACTGAATTCCAAATAGTCCTCATGTTCTGGAGGTCTCGGCAAGAAAATGGTCGGGGCGAGAGGATTCGAACCTCCGACTCCTGGTTCCCAAAACCAGTGCGCTAACCGGACTGCGCTACGCCCCGACGACGACCGCAACAAAAAAAATCCGGCTCTATGGCGTCAAGATTTTTCTATATGATTGATTAATAATTTTTATAGTAACGTTGTACACTTACTTTTTATCGACTGATTTGTTTGATCTTCAAAATATTTTACTTGTGTTTTATTACAGAAATCAATTCATTACTTTATTGAAAAGGAATTGAAATTTGGATAGAATAGTAATATGAAACTGGAAAAGATCAAAAGAATATTAGAGAATTATAATATCGATGATGTTATTAAATGTCAAAAGATGCCACACGGATTTGCTAATAGAAATTATAAATTAACTACATCAAAAAGTAATTATCTTTTCAGAATCAATGTTCAACAGGATTTGAATTCAATTAAATATGAGATGAGAGTTTTGGATGAACTAAAAAAGATAGATTTTCCAGCCGCATATCCAATTGTAAGGAAGGATGGCAAATACATTACAGAAATAGATGCAGAAAATGTTATAATTTATAATTTTGTGAAAGGTGAAATTCCAAAAACAAATATGCAAATCGTAAAAGAAATTGCAATTGCTGCCGCAAAACTCAATTCTCTTCCAAATTGGCAACAATTTGAAAGGAAAAATGCTATAAATATTGGTAATTGCTTGGATCTTATCAGAAAATTTGATAGTGCAAAACACAAATATCAAAAAATATTTGAATATTTCATAGAACAAACAGAATTTCTTAAAAAAAATATCCAAAGTTCTGTTCCACGCGGACTTATTCATGCAGATATTTTCCCTGATAATACCATTTTTAATGGTGATAAATTGGCAGCGATCATTGATTTTGAAGATGTTTGTACTGATGATCTGATCTTTGAAATTGGAATGGCTATAAATGGATTTTGTTTTATAAATAATGAGTTCAATAATATTCTTCTAAAAGTATTTATTTCAAATTATAATAAAATTCGACCAATATCCAAAATTGAATTGGATCTATTACCAATTTATATTCAATGGACAGCACACGGTATGGTGTCCTGGCATTTACAGCGTTTGATGGAGCGCAAAGATGACAGGCAGCTCGCAAGAACTATCGAACTGATGAAGCGTGTAAAAAGAATTAGAGAGATTAGTAAATTGGAGTTGCTTTAATGATAGTTGACTAACTTAAATCTAAAAAAAAGCCCCGAGAAATCGGGGCTTTTAATTTATTATTTATTTAGAATGTTGTTCCAAATTGGAAGTGAGGTTCCCACAATTTATCTTCAAAATTATGAGCATAATCAAATCCTATAAGACCGAAAGGACTTTGTATACGGATACCAACACCTGCACCACTCTTCATATCCCAGAAATTAAATTCTTCTAATCTGTTATAGCAATTTCCAGTGTCAAAAAATAACAAACCTACAATTTGATCACTGCCAATTGGTGCACTATATTCAGCAGAAAAGATTATCTCTCTCAAACCTCCTTCAGATGGACCAATTGAACGATCTGCGTATCCTCGAATTCCATCAGCTCCTGTTCCTCCAAGATAGAATCTTTCATCTGGTGGAGCTTCTTTCCCACCATATCCGGTCACATATCCAAACCGCCATTTTGTTCTTAATGCAAGTTTCCAGATAGTTCTTGTGTACCAGCTTACCTGAGCAATTTGTTTGAAAAAGTTGAAATCACCTTGCAGTGGTCCACCAGCAAGTTCATTATAGAGAGTAAAATTGGAACCGGAAGTAGGGAAGAAAATATTGTCTCGATGATCCCTTGAAAAACTCAAAGAGATCGAACTTGTGTTCTGCCAGCCGCTTTCATCAAGATCTATTAGTATATCAGACGCATCATCTTCTCTGCCATCCAAGATAGAGTATTCTTTTGAATAGAATGAATAACTTGCTACAAATTTAGAATAGTTTAAGAAACCGAGTGGATGTCCAAGTCGAACAGAACCACCATTGGTCTTTACTTCATAAGTGTCCCATTCTTTAGTTGTAAGATAAATATCGAAACCAACGAGAGTGGATGAATCAAGGAAATATGGATTTGTAAAATTGAAACTGAAATTTGAGGTTGTGCTGCCAAACTCCCATTTTACACCACTTTGCCAGGAATTACCTAGTAAGTTATTATGAGAAACTGAAAGTTGTCCCACAAGACCATCTTGACTATTCAATGCAATACCACCATTGGCACTTCCCGATACTTTATCGCTAACATTTATCACAAGATCTACATCACCATTCTGATTAATAACATCAGGGTTACTCAAATGAAGGTCAGGCTCAAAGAATCCCATGTTATAGATATTTTGCTGACTTTTCATGATCTTGGATTGTTGAAAATAATCTCCAGGGGAAATTACAAGTTGCCTACGAATAACTTTCTCTTTTGTTTTGCGATTTCCAACAATTGAGATCTTTCTAACCTTTGCCCGATTATTTTCGTTAATATTTAACTGTATATTGATAATCTTTTCAGACTTTTTTAATTCATGATCAAAGCTGGCATAAATGTAACCTTCTTCATAGTACATATTAGTAACTGAGCCAAGCTGCATATTGAATTTTTCAAGATTAAATACTTCTTCATTTTTAAATTTAAATTGAGATATTATCAGCTCATCTGTAAACCTTTCGTTTCCTTTCACAGAAACATTACCAAAGAAAAATTGATTTCCCTCTACAAGATAGATGTCAATAACAAAAGTGTCTTCTACTAGTTTCTTTTCCCATGAAATAATACGGGCATCAATAAATCCTTTCTTATTATAATAGTTTATCAGGATGTTTAAATCTTCATCAAATTTTTCTTTTTCGAATTTACCTGATCTAAGGAGACTAGCTTTTTTTGTTTTCATTTTTCCAAGAAGTTTTTTGGTTCGAACCTCTTTATTCCCATGGATCTTTATGCTTTTAATTGCAACTTTAGAGCCTTCGTTAATATCCAAAAGTACAGAAACGTGATTTTCATCCAACTCTTCTATTTTATATTCAACTTTAGCTAAATGATAACCTTTTGTTTTATATTCATCAGTAATTGTTTTGCTTACTTCAGAAGCCAAAAATGGAGACCAATAACTTCCCTTTTTTAAATTGATCTTATCCCGGATATTCTTATCAGATAATTTTTTGTTTCCGGAAAGTTCAATTTGCTCTACAATGGGATATTCCTCCACAAAGATTAAAATCGAAAGACCTTGTGGAAGTTCTTCTTTTTCTATTCGGATATCTTTGAAAACACCAAGCTGGTAAAGATTATTGATAGATTCTGAGATGTCATCCGAATTGTAATTTTCGCCAACTTCAAATAAAATAAGCGAACGGATCAACTCTGTTTCAATGTTTTCATTGCCCGATGTTTTGATATCTAAAATCAAACTGTTCTCTGCAGTCAGCAGAATTCCTATAACTAAAATCATTATTATAAAAAGAAATTTCTTCATTTATCCTCCGTCCTTTCAGAACGGCACCAATTATATTTTTTTGTTCTTCGAGTAAAGTTTTTTTCGAATAAATATTAATCGAAATCATAAATAGAAAATTCTTGACGATAAAAAGTAGATTTCAAAATTCGAAAAATATTGGGGCATTAGCTCAGCTGGGAGAGCGCATGACTGGCAGTCATGAGGTCAGCGGTTCGAGCCCGCTATGCTCCACCAGTTTTTGCTTGAACAAAGTGATAAACGTCAGGCTTCATTTCACTACGTCCGGTTATGGAAGCTGTCATTAAAGCTTTGATTTGTACAGATCGATAATTACATGTGAAAAATTAATATTGAGAATTTATTACTTATTATTATATACAAAATATTAAACAAATATTAATATTTAAGCTCTTTACTCTTTTTGATAACAAATGGAATAAAAAATGCATTTAAAAAAAGAGTTAAAAAATAGTGAGGTAAAAATGAAAAATATAGTAAAAGTTTCTTGTTTGTTCTTTGTGTTGTTTCTTTTGTTAAGTTGTGCAAAACCAAGTGAACCTGCTTCTGTAGAAGGTTCTTTGAATATTGAGCACATTTTTGAAGTTTACGGTTATGCAATAGATATTTCAGTTACAGATTCACATTTGTATATAGCAGAGGATCAAGCAGGATATACGATATATGATCTTGCTTCGAACGAAATGATTTCACATCATGTAAGTTACATTCCAGAAACTGATCCGGTCATGTTTGAGAATGTTCGTGCGATTACAGCCGTTGAAGATGAAAACCTTCTTTTTGTTTACGACCGTTACGGAAGTCCTGCCGGCATCTTTGTATTTGATATGACAAATAAAGTAAATCCTACAAGTCTTCCACCTGTAACGGGGAATACAGGTAGCATTGTTCAACTTAATTCTGATGTTAACCTGGATGGCGGAGCAAATCTTTACTGGACCAATGGTGCTTCCTACAACTTTGGTAGGTTCGATCAATATTGGCAGAATAATAACTCCTATGAATTTCTAAATTCAGTTGAGAGGTTTGAAGTTGGTGCAAGCAGAATATATATTTCTGCTGAACAACTTGGTTTTCATATCGTAAACAAAAGTAATGGAAATATCATCAGTACAACAGATACCGATGCAGTTGCATTGGATGTAAAGATAGTTGACAATTATCTAATAGTAGCATTAAGGCAAGCCGGCTTTGCTGTTTATGATATTTCAGATGAAACAAACCCAACTCTTGTCTGTCAAAAAGAAACTAATGAATACATTTATACAATAGATATCGAAGATGATAACATGGTCTTAGGAAGCCATATTGGAGGAGTTTATCTTTATGATATTTCTGACATCACAAATCCAGCACTTGTTGGGAATTTAGATTCAGATAAAATCGGTTATACGTATGAAGTTGTTTTACTTAATAATAAAATCTATGCTTCTACGCGTCAGGGTGTTTATAAAATTGGAATTAATTAATAATATATTGGGGGAAATATGAAAAGAATAAGCATTTCTTTTTTGGTTTTACTTTTTAGTATCAACGCTTTTTCAAATTGGGTAGGAATACCGGAAAATGCAACGAAAAACCTTTTCGAACACTTAAATTTATCAGAAGCAAATTTAGAGATAACATTTATGCTTAATGGTTATGAAATGGATCCTGTTGAAGAAAAGGGTCAAATATATCAGAAAATTTCTTATTTAAATGAAGGGGAGTTTATAGAAGTTGGAAAGCCCGACCTCCCAAGATTTACCAGATTTGTTGTTATCCCAGATCAAGGTGAAGTAACATTTGAAATTATCAACTTTGAAGAAGAAATAATTTCAAATGTTACTGTATATCCACAACAGGAGCTGCAAAAAGAAAGCCAGTCAAAGAATACGGGATTTTCTATAGATGAATCATTTTATTCCGGTAGAAGTATTTTCCCTGCTAACATTGTTCAAGTTGGTGAACCGGCAATAATGCGCGATCATCGTGTTGTAACTGTTACGGTAAACCCATTCCAGTACGATCCGGCAGCCAAAGAATTGAGGATAATAAAAAATATTGAATTGGTTGTGAATACAACTGGAGAGAATGGCATAAATCAGTTAATGTCAAACAGACTTCCTTCTAGAACTTTCCAAAAATTGTATGAAGCTTCTATTTTAAATTATTCAACTTCTTCATTAAGAGAAGATTATCAAACTCCGAGCTATCTTTTTATCTATCCTAATGATGCAGCACTTCTTTCTAATCTTGAGTATTTATCAGATTGGAAACATCAGAAGGGCTTTGAAGTAACACTTGCCAGTACAGCAGAAACTGGAACTTCCACTACATCGATAAAGAACTATATTCAAAACGCCTATGATACCTGGGAAAATCCCCCTGAATTTGTTTGTTTAGTTGGTGATGTTGGTGGTTCTTATAGCATTCCAACTTATTATATTTCTTTTTACAGTGCAGAAGGAGATCATCCTTATGCTCAACTGGAAGGAAACGATATGTTGGAAGATGTATTCTTAGGGCGTATATCAATAGCTTCCATCACAAATATGCAAACCTATGTTGCTAAAGTATTGCTGTATGAGAAAGAGCCCTATATGGCTGAGACAGACTGGTATGATCGTTCTATAATGGTAGGAGATCCTTCCAGTTCAGGTCCATCTACTGTATTCACTAAACAATCTATTGTTGAGATGATGCAGCAACATGCTCCAAATATTATTGCTACAGAAGTCTATTCCGGAAGTTATTCCAGTATAATGACCAGTAATTTAAATTCGGGAGTGGGATATTTGAATTATCGTGGTTACATGGGAATGAGTGGGTTTAGTAATACAAATATATATGGTCTTTCTAATTATAGGAAGTTACCTTTTGCTGTTTTTCTAACCTGTGCAACCGGCAGTTTTGCTTCCGGTGAAAGTCGTAGTGAGGCATTTATCAGAGCCGGTTCAGCCGGTAATCCAATCGGTGCAATTGCAGCTATAGGAACTGCAACGACGGGTACTCATACCAACTTTAATAATTGTATGGATGCCGGTATTTATTATGGAGTTTTTGCAGATGGTATCTATAATCCTGGTGGTGCAGTAAACAGAGGAAAGCTTGCTTTATTTGAGCATTATCCTCAAAATCCGGGTGGTCATACAGCAAATTTTATACATATGAATACTTTAATAGGTGATCCGGGAGTAGAGCTTTGGACCGGAGTTCCTCAGGATCTGGTTGTAAATTATGAAACTCAGATATTTCCAGGGACAAATTATCTGGAAGTTCAAGTAGAAAATAATTCAGGATTTCCAATTGAAGATGCCTGGGTAACGGCACTTATGGGTGATGATGTGATCTTTGTGAGCGAATATACAAATGAAGATGGATTTGTATATCTACCTATTAATGTAGAAGAAATCGGTAATATACTTTTAACTGTTACAAAACATAATCATATTCCATACTTGGGAGAAGTAGAAGTATTGAATCAGAATTTAGCAATTTCAATTGAAAATTTTATCATTGATGATGATAACTCAGGTACCTCTTCCGGTAATGATGATGGATTAATAAATCCTGGTGAAGATATTGAACTTAATATTGGTTTAAAGAATCATGGCTCTCAAACGGCAAGCTCTGTTTCGGCTACAATTTCTTCAAACAATGATTTTATAACAATCACCGACAATACTGAAGACTATGGTTCAATCTCTTCTGGAAGTATCGTTTTTAGTTCAGATGATTTTGATATCTCTATTGATGAAAATGTATTAGGTGGAACAATGATCCAATTGGATATTCTTATAGAAGACGGAAGTGGGAACCAATGGATTGATGTATTATTCCTAATGGTTGATGGTATTAATCTTTATGCAAACGATTATGATATTTATAATAGTGGTAATGGTATATTTGATCCGGGTGAGGAAGTAGAAATTGCGGTAACTCTATTCAACACCGGATCAATTGTAGCAAATGGAATAGAAGGAATATTAAGATGCAGTAATAGTGCAATTTCTATCTCTGATAGCGTTGGAACTTTTGAATCTATATCTCCAGGAGATGAAGGGGATAATTATTCGGATAGATTTACTGTTGAAGCTGGTTTTCAGATAATTCCAGGCTCTCAGATACCTTTTACTTTGGAGTTAACCAATACAGATGGTTTCCATAATACAATTTCATTCATTATTGAAGTTGGAGTAGTAACTCAAACAGACCCGCTTGGACCAGATGAGTATGGTTATTATTGTTATGATAGCAGTGATGTGGGTTATGACTTTGCACCTGTATACAATTGGTTAGAGATTGATCCAACTTATGGCGGATCTGGTACATCTTTAAATTTATATGACAATGGTGATACGGGAGATACAGAAAATTTAACCTTACCATTCTCATTTAATTTTTATGGAATTCCATATGATATGATAAGTGTTTGTTCAAATGGATGGGTTGCGCCCGGTGGTAGCACACAAGGTTCTTTCATGAACAGTCCTATTCCCGGACCTCAAGGTCCTTCACCTATGATCGCACCATTTTGGGATGACTTAAAAACATCTGTTGGAAATGTGTTCTATTATCATGATATTACTCTTCATATGTTCATTATTGAGTGGTCTCATATGCAGAATGATGAAGATAATTATGAAGAGACATTTCAAATGATGATCTTGGATCCTGTCTATTATTCTACACCAACAGGCGATGCTGAAATTATTTTTCAATACAAAGTTATCAACAATACTAGTGCTGGTAATTATCCAAGTAATCATGGACAATATTCTTCAGTTGGTCTTGAGGATCATACAGGAACTATTGGATTGGAATATACTTTTAATAATTCTTATCCAACTGCGGCAAAACCACTTGAGAATGAGCTTGCACTAAAATTTACAACTGCAGGATCAATAATTCAGGATCCTCCCATTGCTAATCTAAGCCATGATAGCTTTGATATAGTACTTTTACCTGGCGGTACAGATACTAAATATTTAGAAATTCTCAATAGCGGAGAAGCAAACTTGGTTTACAACATTGTTAAAGATTACGAAAATCCTACTGACGGTTCTGGTGGTCCTGATGCTTATGGCTATGTATGGACTGATAACTATGAACCAAATGGTCCAGTTTATAGTTGGCGTGATATTTCAGCCATTGGAACTGAAGTTACTTTTACACACAATGATATAGGAACCGATCTTATGCCACTTGGATTTGATTTCATTTTTTATGGCTCATTCTATTCTGAGTTTAGAATTAATCCTAATGGATGGATAGGCTTTGGTGATGACAATAATGAATGGAATAATTTATCTCTTCCACATCCTGACAGTCCACGCCCTGCATTGATACCTTTCTGGGATGATCTTGATCCGCTACAAGGAGGGAGTGTCTATTATTATAGCACCTCTGATAGCTTGGTTGTCTGGTTCGATCATGTTATTCACTTCCCTGGAACTTATGATGGGATTTATGATTTTGAGATTATTATCTATGAAAATGGAGACATTCTCTATCAATATCGAACAATGGTAGGAACAACAGATTCTGCAACTATTGGACTGCAGAATGAACCTGGAAATACAGCTCTGCAAATGACCTATAATGGAAGCTTTGTTGAAGATAACTATGCTGTCTTGATCGAGAGGATCATCGATTGGGTAGATCTAGATCAAACTTTTGGTTATATTCCGGGTGGAGAAATGCACTTAATTACGATTAATGTTAGTGCTGAAGAATTAAATATTGGAGATTTTTTATGTAATTTACTTATTTCTACAAACGATCCCGAAGCTTCTTTAATTACACTTCCTATTAATTTACATATACTAACCGAAGTACCAATAATCAGCTTATCAGAAGATGCACTTTACTTTGGTGATGTCCAAGTCGGAGATGACGCATCGGATACACTTTATGTGAGCAATCTAGGCGAGGTAGACTTGGAAGTTACTGATATTACAAATGGAATTGCTGAATATAGTGCAAGTCCTGTTAGCTTTGTCTTGGCTCCGGGAGGAGTACAATCTGTAGTAGTTACTTTTAATCCACAGGAAGAACAATTGTATGAAGATATATTGATCATTGAAAGTAATGATGTGATAAACCCACAGTACGAAGTATTGCTTAGTGGTACTGGTTATGTACCTACAGGGTCGGATAATCAGGTTCCATTGGTAACAAAAGTAGGTCAGAACTATCCAAATCCGTTTAATCCGGAAACAACAATTGCTTTTTCTATTGCTAATAGTGCACAGCTGGCAAAACTTGAGATTTTCAATATAAAAGGACAGAAAGTTAAAACTCTTGTGAATGAAACACTGGAAGTGGGCAGATATAATGTTATTTGGTCAGGAATAGATAATTCAGGAAGAAAAGTAGCTTCGGGTGTATATTTCTATAAATTCGATGCTGATGGTTATCATCAAATAAATAAAATGTTATTAATAAAATAAAAAAAATAGAGGTTAACAAAATGAAGAAATTATTAGTCGTACTATTTGTTGTTTCAGTTTCACTATTGAATGCACAAATTCAATGGAGTGAAGAGATCCCGATTAGACAAGGTGTGAATATTGAATGGTACAGATCTGCAAATGCTGTTGATGGCGGAGTTGTTTTTGTGTGGTCTGATACAAGAACAGGTGTAAGAGATGTATGGGCACAGAAATATGATGCAAACGGCAATAGCGTTTGGACAGAAGGTGGAATACTAGTAAATGGTGAATATAGCAGACAGGAAGATCCGGTAGTAATTGAATCTGGAAATGGCGATGTTATAATTGCCTGGGTTGATTTTAGAAATGAAGAAGCCGGTGATGTTTATGCACAAAAAATATCCAGTAATGGCGTATTACAGTGGGCTGCAGCAGGTGTTCCTCTTTGTTTGTATGAAGATATCCAAATATCACTGAATATAGTACCAGATGAAAATGGTGGTGCTTATGTAATTTGGCTCGATAGTAGAGCTATTGGTGGTACTGACATCTATGGAACTCATATCGACACAAATGGAAATATTGTTTCTGGTTGGGACAATGATGGTAATCCAATTGCCAGTACAACTGGAAGTCAGAATCAACATACATTCTGGGAAGATGGATCAAATGGAGCAGTTGTAGCATGGCATGACACAAGAGATCCTGATGATGCTGATATTTATATGCAGCGTATTGCTTCCAATGGAGACCTTTTATGGGATGAGAACGGAAACCTGTTAACGGGAATTGCTGGACCGCAGGAAAAACCAAAGATCACTCCCGATGGAACGGGGAACTTTATCTTCTCATGGCGTGATATGGGTACAGATAGTTTTGGTGACATTAAAGCCCAAAGAGTTGATCTTAATGGTGATCTGCTTTGGACAAATGAAGTTGAAGTGTATGTTGGAGCGGCTATCCAGCGTAATGCACGAATAACAAAAGCTTCTGATAATGGAGCAATAATTGTTTGGGAAGATGGTAGAAATGAAGTAAGTGAAAATTATAAAGATCTATATGCGCAAAAACTGGATATTAACGGTAACTTACAATGGAATGCTTCTGGTGTTGAAATTGTTCAAGCATTAAACGATCAGCTAAATCCGCGTCTTAGCGGTGATGCAAATGGTGGAGCCTGGATCACATGGGAAGACGGTAGAGTTAATAATCATCCTCATGAGGATATTTATTTACAGCATGTGAATTCTAGCGGAACATTTGAATTGCCTGTAAACGGTTTTGACGTATGTTCAGCTGAAGGTTGGCAATTCTCACCTCTTGTAAAACTTTCCGAGAATAAGGTTTTTTGCGTATGGGGAGATAATAGAACAGGCTCAACCGGATTATATGTTCAATTATTAGATAACTCAGGAAATATAATTTTAGAAGAAGATGGTGAGATCATTTATTACGGTCTTTGTGGCGATTCACATAATCAGAAGATCCTTACTAATAATGATAAAAAGATCGTGATCTGGGAAGATACCAGAAATGCCGGTTATGGATTCCAAATATATTATCAGGTTATTAATGATGATGGATCCTTTGAACTTAATGGAGTAGGTGAAGAAAATGGAAAATCAATAACAGAACTTACCGGCTTTGATCAGGAGAGCATGGATGCAGATATCTATCCTGGTTTCGAAACACTTGTAATCGTCTGGGAAGAAAACAAACTGGGTTATAAACAAATTTATGGTCAGGCGGTAGATCTTGAAGGAAATAAGATCTGGTCACAAACTGAAGGTTTGCAGCTTGGTGAATCTACCGTTGAACAGGTGAAACCGAAGATCTCAACAGTGGATAATAATGGTACTTTCGAGTATTATGTAGGTTGGGAAGATTTTACAAATTTCATGGATACCCGCATATTAGGTCAAAAAATTATTAACGGTAATTTAGAATGGGGAACAGGTGGTAAAACTATTGTAGATAGAACTGGTAATGATGAACTTTGTGATGTATCTCAGAATTATTATGTATGGCAAAGTGTTGGCAATAATAGAAACGTATTCTGCTTAAGGGTAGATGAAAATGGTGATCCAGCTCCAGGTTGGGATGCTGAAGGCCTGGATGTATGTGTAGAAGCTGGGAATCAGGATAATGCCAGAATAATGGAAGTACCAGACGGTTTGTTGATAGTATGGGATGATACCAGAAATGGAAGTATTGATATTTACGGACAGATCGTAACTCCTAATGGAACAACACTCTGGGAAGATGGTGGTATCGCTCTCAATGATTCTGTTAATGATCAGTATTTTTCTAATATGTTCTATGATGATGCAATATACATGGTTTGGGAAGATTTCCGAACAGGAGTCAATTATGATATATATATGCAGAAATTCGATTTGGATGGAAACGAGATCTGGCAAGCCGGTGGTGTTGAAGTTATAGTTCGAACCAGTAACCAGCAATCACCGTATTTGGTAACTGATGGTTTAAATTTTATGGCCTTCTGGGAAGATTACTCTAGTGGAGATGAATCTGAGTTAGTAGGACAAATGCTTGATGAGAATGGTGAAAAAATTTGGCCTGAACATGGTTTTATGATTTGTAGTGAACTTAAAAATCAAAATGCTCCTAAAGCTGTGAATGATGGTGAATATTCATATGTGATCTGGGAAGATACACGTTCAAGCGGGAAAACAGATATTTATAATGTGTATATTCAAAAGGTAAAATTTGAACCGGTTGGAGCTGATGATCCTCAAATTCATCACCCTGGTAATATACTATTGCAGAATTATCCAAACCCATTTAATCCTACAACGACTTTAGACTTTAGTTTAAAAGAAGAGTCTTTAGTTTCGCTTAATATCTACAATGTTCGAGGTCAGAAAGTAAAAACACTAGTTGCAGATGAAATGCAAGCCGGATATCATAGTGTTGTTTGGAACGGAAAAAATGATTATGGCAAGAGTGTATCCAGCGGTATATATTTCGCTGGTTTTGAAGCTAATAATATAAATGGTGATTATACAAGCGTGAAGAAAATGCTCCTTTTAAAGTAGGTAGATTATGAAACAATTATTTACGGTTTTATTAGTATTTCTTATTGTGGGACTTTCCGCACAAGTTGTGCTGGATCCAAGATATCATACTTATGAGGAAATACTTCAGGAGATCAATGACCTGCAGGCAAATTATCCTGATATTGTTATGGTTCAACAGATAGGAACCACTTTGGGTGCAGATCCTTATCAGGCTCCAATTCCAATCTATGCAGTAAAACTTTCTAACAACGTTACGGTTGATGAGGATGAACCTGCAGTAATGTATGCAGGACAGTGCCATGCAGAAGAAGTGCTTGGTGTTGAGATCACAATGTATATGATCCATGATATTGTAGAAAATAGAATGGTTGATCCTTATAATGTATGGTTGGAAGATCTGGAAATGTGGTTTGTTCCAACTTATAATCCGGAAGGATTGCAAGTCGTAATGGATGGTTGGGATATAACTTTTCGTAAGAATAAACGAGATAATAACGAGAACGGCGAATTTGATTATGAAGTTGGGGCCGGTGGAGACATAGATGGTGTTGATACTAACAGAAATTACGGTTTTAACTGGATTCATGGTGATCCATTTGGAGTAGGTGGTCCTGAAGAATGGAACGACTACTATCGTGGACCGGGTCCGTTTTCTGAAGGTGGAACGCAAGCAATACGAAGTCTTGCAGAAGAACAGCACTTTATATATTCAATAAACTGGCACTCTTCGAGAACAGGTTATTTCTCCGAAAAAGTGTATTATCCATCTAACTGGGCAGGTGTACATCCAACTCCGGATCTTGGCTTGAGTCAAACCATCGGTGAGACTGTTGCCGGCTTAATTATGAATGAAGCTAACTCAGCACCTTATGAACCTTATGCGGCATCAGGAAGAAAAGGAAATGCTCACGACTGGTTCTATAAAGCACACGGAACTATTCAGCTTCTGATTGAATGTGGCACACAAAATCTTCAACCAAATAATGACCCACCTCTATATTTGGTAGATGATACGTGTGAAAGATGCAGTATTGGAGCGTATTGGTTGCTTGATAGAACATTAGGCTATAATGCCCCTGGAGCTATGCTTACCGGACATATCACAAATGCGAATTCAGGTGATCCCTTGGTTGCGGAAGTTATCATAGAAGAAGCTGTTGCATCCTACTTTGATCCTCGAAATTCCGATGAACTTTACGGTCGTTATTGGCGACCATTAGAGGCAGGAACTTATACGATGAGAGTTGTAAAAAAGGGATATGAAGAACAACTTGTAGAAAGCATTACTGTAAATAATTCATTATGGAAAGTTGAAGAAGTTCAGCTTACTCCAATCCCTGAAGTGATAGTTAGTGGTATCGTAACTTTAAATGGGAATCCTATTGATGCGACTATTATTGTAGATAATGGAGAATATATTCCGGCAGATACAATTGAAGTAGTAGATGGAAATTTTACTTTTTCAAATTATGAAGGTGAACATCAATTAACTGTTTTTGCTGAAGGAAGTGTACCTACAACTCAGTCTGTAGATCTACCTGCCGGAACATACGATCTGGACATAAATTTACTAAGTGCAGTTGAAGTATTTTCTGAAGATTGGGAAGATGACCTTTCCGGCTGGACGATTACAGGAGACTGGGCAATAACCGAAAGTTCCATAATTGGAGATTATTCAGTAACTGATAGTCCAGATGAATTTTATGAAAATGGATCTACCGCAACATTAACAACAGCAAATCCAATAAATATGGATAGTGTAAGTACTGATGTTTGTCTTACATTCTGGCATAAATATTATGTAGAACACGATTTTGATTATTGTATTATAGAATATTCTTTTGATGGTTCAAATTGGACAGAGTTAACTCAATTCTCAGGTGTTAGTGATGATTGGGTTCAGGAGTTCATTTTCGTACCAGAACTTGTTGACCATTATGTATATCTTCGCTTTAAAATAGAAGCAGACGATGTCTTGAATGATCCTGGTTGGTGGATTGATGATATCAAAATAATTGCCTCAACAGGTGCCTATATAGATAATGACATACCTGTTTTCAGTTCTGAGCTTATCGGTAACTATCCCAATCCATTTAATCCTGAAACAGCGATCTCATTTTCGATACTTGAGAATTCTACAAATGCTGAGATCTCAATATTCAATATAAAAGGACAGAAAGTGAGAATGCTTATCAATACAGAATTTTCTTCAGGTTTTCATTCACTTGTATGGGATGGCAAGAATGATGCAGGAAGATCGGTAACATCCGGTATATATTTCTACAAAATGCAGACTGCAAATTATTCCAAAACCAGAAAAATGATGCTAATTAAATAACATAAATAATTTTAGCAACTTATTAGATTTATGTATTTCAGAGCACCCATTAGCGGGTGCTCTTTTTTATTTACATATATATTACAATAAGAACTAAATATTGGAATAATTATTGCATTAATAATGTAAGTTAAAATATATTAAGGAAGGTTAGAATTTATTATGAAAAGAACACTATTATTATTATCACTATTACTATTTGTATCACTACTCAATGCCGAATGGATTACAATTGAAGAAAATACCGGGCAACAGTTATTTGTTCATACATCATTCGGAAAAGAATATACAGAAGTTAATTTTTCGTTGAACGGTTACGAACTTGAGACTATACGTGAAGATGATACAAGCTATCAGAAGATCTCATATTGGAAAGAGGGTAATTCGTTAGCGGTAGGCAAGCCGGATCTCCCCAAATTCACCAGATTGATCTCCATACCGAATGAAGGATCTGTTAGTTTTGAAATTATTTATACAGCAGATGAAGTTATAAAAGATATCAGCGTTTATCCAACTCAGGAATTACAAAGTGAAAGTAACAGAGCACCTTTTAAGTTTGCAATCGATAAAGATTATTATCAGAATGGATCTACTTTCCCGGCAAATATAGTAGAGATCGGAGAGCCTGTAATCTTAAGAGGTGAACGTGTTGTAAGTATATCCTTTAATCCATTTCAATACGATCCGCAAAGCAAGACTTTGAGAATTGTAAAAAATGTAGACATAGTTGTTAACGCCTCTGGCAAGGGAGGTATAAATCCCAAAACTCATGATAAGAAGAGATCACGTTTCTTTGAACCCTTGTACCGCTCATCAATTTTGAACTATGATTCGGTAACATCACGTGATGGTGAATATCAAGATCCAAGCTATCTTTTTATCTATCCCAATGATGCAACCTTACTCACCAATCTAGAGTATTTAACAGACTGGAAACATCAGAAGGGTTTTGAAGTAACACTAGCAAGCACAGCAGAAACCGGAACATCCACTACATCAATAAAGAACTATATTCAAAATGCATATGATACCTGGGAAAATCCCCCTGAATTTGTCTGTTTTGTTGGTGATGCTAATGGTTCTTATACAATTCCAACTTATTATTTAAGTGGTGGTGAGGGTGATCATCCATATTCACAATTAGAAGGTGGAGACATCTTAGCTGACGTGATCTTAGGACGGATATCAATATCTTCCATAGCAGATATGCAAACATATGTAGCAAAAGTATTGAATTATGAAAAAGAACCCTATATGGATGAGACAGACTGGTATGATAGATCTATCATGGTGGGAGACCCATCCGCCTCAGGTCCATCTACTGTTTTCACTAAGCAGTCTATCGCTGAGATGATGCAGCAGCATGCTCCCAATATCGTAGCAACAGAAGTCTATTCCGGAGGTTTTTCCAGTGCGATGGTTAGTAATTTAAATTCAGGTGTAACTTATCTTAATTATCGCGGCTACATGGGCATGAGCGGTTTTGGTAATAGTCAGATTTATAGTCTTTCCAATTATAAGAAGTTATCTTTTGCTGTCTTCCCTACCTGTGCAACCGGTGGTTTCGCCTCCACTTATGAACCAAGTCGTAGTGAAGCATTTATCAGAGCCGGCTCTGCCGGTAACCCAACCGGTGCAATTGCAGCTATAGGAACTGCCACAACGGGTACTCATACAAACTTTAATAATTGTTTGGATGCCGGTATCTATTATGGAGTATTTGCAGACGGCATCTATAATCCGGGTGGCGCAGTAAACAGAGGTAAGCTGGCTTTGTATGAGCATTATCCTCAAAATCCTAGTAATTATGTAGATATATTCTCACATTGGAATACACTTATAGGAGATCCGGGAGTTGCACTTTGGACCGCTGTTCCACAGGAGCTTATTGCAGATTATGAAACAGATATTTCTCCGGGGACAACGTATCTGGAAGTTACAGTAACTGACGATGGTGGTGCTCCTTTAGAAGACGCCTGGGTTACAGCCCTTATGGGTGATGATGAAATATTTGTAACAGGATATACGGATGAGAATGGTTATGTAGTACTGGAGATCAATGCGGCATTAGAAGGTGCAGCCGATCTTACTGTAACTAAACACAACTACATCCCGCATCTGGGTGGATTTGATGTAGGAGAAGTTGATAGGTTTGTAAATGTGTTCGATGTAATTATTGATGATGATAATACAGGAACATCATCCGGTAATAATGATGGAATGATAAATCCGGGTGAATCTATAGAGTTGAATGTAAGTTTGAAAAACTTCGGTACTCAAACTGCAAACTCAGTTACAGCAACAATAACAACAGATAACACTTTTGTTACAATTACAGATAATACAGAAGACTTTGGTTCGATCGCTGCCGGCAGCTCTGCCTATTGTACAGATGATTTTGATATATCCATTGCTGAATATGTATTGGGCG
>JAGLPW010000181.1 GCA_023137125.1 Candidatus Cloacimonadota bacterium
TTCAACGGAAAAAATTTGCACCCAAATGATTTGGGTGCAACTTAATCCCGTTGACTTCTATGCCGCTGAATCCCATTTATAAATTAACTCTTTCTGATCAGAAATATGATACTCCCAGTACTCATTCCAGAAACCATTAATCTTGATCGATCTTAGTTTCAGCATTGCTTCAGCTCCTTTTTCGGACCAATGCATACCGGATAATTCCATTCTATCATTAACAAGACTTCTGCAGGTTCCTTCAATAACACCACTGCCAATGGGATAACCTTTTTTCAAATACTCATCATATTTCATATACTCTTTTTTCGTTTCAAAATATCTAAGATGCTTCTTCATAGCCTCAATTCGATCCGGCTTTATCCCTTTCTTTTTTGCACTTTGCAGGATTCCTCCAATAGCATATCCGACTTTTCCAGTCAGAAACATTTTTAGATATTTGCGTACCCACCTAAGAGCTTCATCACTTCCTTCTTTGTGAAAAAAATAAGAAAGACTCCATAGCCGTTCCATTACATGGAACAAATCCAGAATGATTGTAAACCCGGGCAAATATTCTTCTGTTTTATTTGCCAGAGCTTTCTCCCCATCCATCAAAGCTATATGATCTTTTTTCCCTTCCGGATCCCGGAGATTAACTTCTTTAGCCATATTTTGAAAAGCTCTATCTTTACCCTCTAATGTTGCCCTAACAACCTTATTCTGTGGGATTACACCTTTCTTTTTATCTAAAACTACTAAGGATTGTGTTTTAATATCTGTTTCAGTCCTGATTATATCATCAGCACTTCTAATATTTTGTTCTATTCCATAAACTGCGGTAACCGTAGACATCTTTTTCTTTCCGTTCTTCTCACCTTTTTTCTGCCGTTGACCTTGTGTTGCTTTTTTTAGATTTTCACGCATTACAATTCCTTTACCATCGACTTGAACAACAAGAAGAGGTTCTTCCTGTTCCAGCTTTTTCCTTTTCTGATAAAATGAATCTACTGATTTAGATGCCGATTTATTGATCGATTCCATCTGACCAGACCATATATCAATTCCAAAAATCTCTTTTAGATTTCTTCTTGATTTCTCATGACTGATATCAACACAGAACATCTGAGTCCATTTTTGTAATAGATATGAAAAATGTTGTTTCGGTAAATTCAGTTCTTTTTTGATAGGGCTTATCCCGTTATTTCCTTTTTCCCAGAAGTAAGCATTTGAGATTTCCAGATCTCCAAAAACCGAGATATAGTTCCAGTTTTCTGCCTTGTGATAAGGAAGATCCGTTTTGTAATCCTTTCCCGATCCTTTCTTTTTCAGAAAAGCAGCAAGAAGTTATTCCGTTAAAAGTCAAGAAAAAATATTAATAAATTGGAATATTTTCTCGTTCTATGATATCCTTTTTTTGAACAGGATTGATGATCCCGCACTCAATGGCACTGCCATTTTGGGACGTCTCCTGTTCTTTTCTTTTTCTTCTTTGCCTCCTTGATACAGGAGCTTTATCATCTAATTTTTGATATCTTCTGCTTTCCTTGTTCTTATTGTTTTTAGGTTCTTTGTTCTGAATTTTAGTTCTGTTATTACAGTCTATATTCGGGTCATATGTTGTATTGGTTTTCAGCATACCATAAATTATTCTCAAGATCTTATGCATAATGATTCCAATAGAGCTCATCTTACATTTCCCTTTTTTCTGATATTCTTCATAAATTGTACGAATATAAGGATTGTGAACAATAGCTGACCTTGCTATTAGAAACAATGTCCATCTTGCTTCTTTTCGTCCCTGCTTGCTCATTCTAATTCCTCCAATACCATCCCCGCTTTCTTTATACACAGGATGAACACCAACAAATGCAGCAAGCGCCTTTGAGGAAGAGAACCGGTCTATAGTACCAATTTCCAGCATCAGTCCAATAGCTGAAGTTTTTCCAATACCTGGAAATGAGGTCAGGAGTTCAACTTCAGGAAGATTGCATGAATTTTCCATATAAAAAGACTGTGTTTTTATGCTGTTTGTAAGAGCTTTTATTTCCGCAGCAAGCGACTTTATGAGATAAGCCATGTTTTCATCTATAGAAGACGCAACACTCCTTTTAGCAGCTTTAATCAAGGCTTCTGCTTTCTCTCTGCTAAGATATGGGATCTTAACCAGGGAATCTAATCTTACCCTTGATAATTCTCTAGCTGTAGGATATTTAGACAATAAAATCAGTACCCATTCAGGCATCTTTTCTTTCCAATAAGCCATAATATCCGGATTGGCCACATAGACCAGAGATTCAAGCTGTGCCATCAATCCGATTTTGTGTTTTTTAAGCATTTTAACAAATTTCCACTGCCTTCTCAGTGATTCGAAATACCGTTCATTGTTATACCTTACAACTTCCGGATAGGAGATAAGATATTCTGCAACATTATAGGCGCTGGATTTGTCGGTTTTGTTTCTTCTAAGCTCAGCTTTAGCAGTGTGGTGAACTCCGAGGGGATTAAGTCTGGCTGTGAATATGCTTAACTTTGACTGTAGATCGCATAGCATTTTATACCAGTTGTTTTCATAACCCCCAGTGCTTTCAACCGCTGCATAAATATTACAGCCTTTTTGATTATTAATAAAATCAGTTAAAATCTCTTTCAACTGTTTATGACCGGTGTGTGTATCATCAAGTTGAAAGTTTTTCAAAACAATCTTTTTATTCTTGTCAAGGATGACAAAATCGCAATACCCTTTGCTTACATCACCACCCAGGTAAAAATTCTTCATATAACCTCTCCTGTTTTAAAAGTGAGAAAATAGTCAGGAATCATCAGTCTTGTATATACGGTATCTGTCTTTACCTATTATAGTAAATTTTGTACCTGGTTATTCCCCGATTTAAACCTGACAGATGGAAGAAACTTCTTGACAGGCTCGTAGCCTACGGAATGTCCCTTCTCATCTACAGGATCGATTTATTATTCATTTCTGTTTATACAATTTCTTTTTATTTATCTCCTTTATTTGTTGTACTTTAATCATACAAGAGAATGTCCAAGTTTCAGAATT
>JAGLPW010000182.1 GCA_023137125.1 Candidatus Cloacimonadota bacterium
GCTGGTAATGAGTGCAGGTTAAGTGGTAGGTTGAATAGCTAGCGTACAATTTGGGTGACGGACAAGACAAAAAACCGTGATGCGAAGTATTATTTACAGGCCTCGGTACTTAAGTCCTGGATATGTGACTGCAGGGTGGGTGGGTTATGCTCAGAATAGCAATATGTTCCTAAAACATTTCGAAAGATTAATTATATCGTAAAATATTTAGAAATGAGTGTCAAGCTCAATAGAAATTATTGCGATAGGGGACAATAATGAAAATGGTCGATCTCTTGAAAGAAATGTAGGATTACTGCTAACATCATTAGGGTTTAAAGATCTTAGGTATAATATTCATAGAACTGGTGAAGAAGTTGATGTTTCAGCACGTCACCGACTTTCAAATGAGCCCATAATGGCCCAATGTAAAGCTCATCAAGATCCAATAAAAACTCCTCCAGTTCGTCTTTTTTTCGGAGATCTTGAAAAAGAACGACAAGATAACCCGAGAACATCTGGTATTTTTGTTTCTTTATCTGGCTTTATAGGTACAGCATGTGAATGGTATGATGAGTTAGAAGATGAAGTTAAAGATTATTTTAAATTATTAGATGGAAATAAATTTTGTTCTTATTTACAGAAAGAAGGACTTCTATCTTCCTTTGATAATATGATTTCCATAATACAGGCGAGGACAAGTCTTCCGATAAAAGAAATCAGTCTTCTTCTTACTGAAATAGGATTTTTTTGGAAAGTTGTAACTTGGAAGCAAGAAACTGGTCAAAAGTACATAAGCTTCTTGAACAATAAAGGTGGCTCACCTAATCGAAATGATATAGAATATTTGCTTAAACGAATCAATCTGTTAGATGCGAAGCATATTTTACTTCAAAGTCATCATAATGTAATAAAGTACTTATATAATGAATCAGTGAGTTCTGTTAAAAAAATTGCAGAAACGATTAACGAATCCGAAGATGATATTTATGCAACAATAGATGAACTTAAAGCACAAGCCTTAGTAGAGGAAAGATCAAATAAAATTTTTTTACGAACAGAAATTGATACATTTATAAGTTTATTTAAAGAAGCAGCGACGGAAGATTCAATAATTGATTTTATGTTGTCTAATTATTTTAATTCAACTATTAATATAATACCCAATTATATTAGTGCAAAATATTTAGTTGAATTAGATGAACAAGAAATTGAATCATTAGTTAGAATTATTAAGATTTCTCCAAAAGCATTAGAAATAGGTCTTCTTGGAGATTCCACGAAATATCGGAATAACGAAGACCATATTAGAAAAATCAATTTGCCAAAAGCAAAAGCAGAAGAATGGAGAACATTGCGAAAATCTGATTTCTTTTCCCAATTTTATGAATTTCTTCTTTCTGATCTAAAAGATCAAAAAAATAGTCCATTAGTCAAAAAATATGAAATTTCCGCATATGTTAATCGATTTCAAATTAAATTAGGAAAACGTTTTGAACTATATCTTTCTTTATCTGGTGAAACAAATACAATGTGGGTTCAGTTAGATGGAGAAATTAAAGCAGGTCAACTTTTAAGCGCTACTGGGCCTGGTCCTTTGTTACTGAATGCAGATACTCTAGCAGCGATGGGAGAAGATGAGAAAGCAATCAAAATTTATGATGGCATTATTGAAAATTACCCTAATTCCGAAGGTGCTGTTGCTGCTATAAATAATAAAGGATTAATATTTTTAAAACTGAAAAATACAAAAGAGGCAATACCATTATTTGAAATTGCAAAAAAAGAGAAATTTGCAGAAGAGGTGGCTCTAAAAAATTTAGCAAGATGTTATGCTATTAAACATCAATATGGATGTGTTGAAAAAATTTGCAATAAATTGATCTATAAGAAATTAGACGAACATGGAAATATTGATGATTTTAAACAACAATTACTTAAAATCTCATAAAAATTAATAATATGCTCCCAAGCATCCCCCAATGCCTCAGACTGAGCGTGGCGCAGTCCGGGGTCGTTGACTTAAATAGCAAGAAAATAAAAAGGTGAATAAGATGAAATCAAAGAGCATTACAAAGGAATGCAAACCGAAATTAAACCAACTGAAGAAGTTACAGTTGGTATAGATTCTGAAGGAGACGGATGGAGCGATAGAAGGAAATAGAAATGAATACAAATCCTTACAGCGTTGATCCGGATGCGGATGGCTTGAAATATCCGGAAGATCCTAACCCTTCGGTGCCAGAAAAAAAGACTCTGGATTGAAAGCCGTATTCGCAATCGCAGGGCTTTCGGTAGTAACATATCTTATGAGGTGGAAGAAATCATGAGTGGCGAAATTCATCAAATATTAGGAACCATCGATAAAAAGTTAGAAGAATTACTTTTCTTGAAACATGATCTGGATACATTAAATGAAAGAGTGAAGAATATGGAAGAGATGTTATCTAAATATGTGCTCATATTAAACGAC
>JAGLPW010000183.1 GCA_023137125.1 Candidatus Cloacimonadota bacterium
TGGTTATTAGTGAAATAAAGGAAGCTAAAGGTGAATTTGGTCCACGTTATATTTTAGTAGGCTATGGAGAACAAGAATTCATCAAGATGAACGCGAATTCCTATCTTGGAATGTCAATGAATCCAGAAGTTATTGAAGCTGAAGAAGCTGCAGCTCAAAAATTTGGAGTAGGACCGGGAGCTGTTCGCTTTATCAGCGGAACTCATACTCCGCATATCGCTCTGGAAAAGAAACTAGCAGAATTTCATGAGCGCGAAGCTGGAATGATATTCAGCTCTGCTTATGTTACAAGTTTGGGTGTTATTTATCCGCTTACAACAAAGGAAACAGTTGTAGTTTCTGATGCGTTGAACCATAATTGTATTATCCAAGCAATGCGCCTTTCACGTCCCGCAGCTAAGATGATCTATAAACATAATGATATGAACGATCTGGAAGCAAAACTGAATGAAGCTGTTGGAATGGGAAAACGTTGTTTAGTTATTACAGACGGTATTTTTAGTATGCGTGGAGATTTTGCTCCATTAAAAGAACTTACAGAAATTTGCGCAAAGTTCGATGATAAATTTGAAGAAGGAGTTATCACGATTGCTGATGATTCTCACGGGGTTGGTGCTTTTGGAAAATACGGTAGAGGAACCGAAGAATTTACAGGTGCAAAAGTTGATATTCTGATTGGAACTTTAGGAAAAGCATTTGGTGTGAATGGTGGATATGTTGTAGCATCAAAGACAGTTACAGATTATCTTCGTGAGTCTGCTCCAATGTATATTTATTCTAACCCGATCACTTGTTCAGAAGCAGCAGCAACATTAAAAGTTTTAGAAATTCTAGATAGTGAAGTTGGTGTTAAAAGATTAGCACACCTTGCAGCCATGACAAAAAAATTCGAAGATGGATTAACTGCTTTAGGATTTGAAACAATTGAAGGACCTCATCCAGTTGTTCCATTAATGGTTCGCGATACAGCAGAAACAACAAAATTGGTTAATTATCTTACAAAAAATGGCGTACTGGGAACCGGTTTAAATTTCCCGGTTGTACCAAAAGGTGATGAAGAGATCAGATTCCAGGTAAATGCAGACCACACAGAAGCTGATATTGATAAAGTTTTGGAAATCTTGAAAAATTATAAAGAAATGTAATTCATATTAAGATTCGAAAGTTATTATTAACAGGGGGCTAAGCTCCCTGTTTTTTTTTATAAAATCTACAAATCAAATCATTGAGACAAATTATTTAATTCTTGACACAACACTTGATAAAACCAAATAAATATTTCATTATAAAAGAGGTTATAATATGGGATATGAAAATGTAACACAATCACTCACAAAAGTGATCGAGATGAAGAAAATTACCAAAAAGTTTGGTGATTTTGTGGCAAATGATTCAGTCAATCTTGATGTCTTCAAAGGAAAGGTCCATGCCCTGCTTGGTGAAAATGGAGCAGGAAAATCTACTTTGATGAATATTTTGTATGGTTTATATAGCCCCACTTCCGGTGAAATATTGATAAACGGGAAAAAAGTAGATATCACAAATCCAAACATTGCCATAGAACATGGAATTGGGATGGTCCATCAACATTTCATGCTAATAAAACCTTTTACAGTAGCTCAGAATATCATTTTAGGTCAGGAACCAACTTCTAAAATGAGTGTGCTTAATATGAAAAAAGCACTCAAAGATGTTAAGGAAATTTCCGAACGTTACGGTCTTTATGTAGATCCCAACGCAAAAATTGAGGATATTTCTGTTGGAATGCAACAGAGAGTTGAAATCCTGAAAGCATTATATCGTGGAGCTGAAATATTGATCCTCGACGAGCCAACAGCTGTTCTTACGCCGCAAGAAATAGTTGAACTTATCCAAATAATCAAGAATCTAACTAAAGAAGGAAAATCAATTATTCTTATCAGTCATAAACTCAAAGAAATTACAGCTGCTGCTGATTTCTGTTTAATAATAAGACGTGGGAAACATATTGATACAGTTGTTGTTTCTGAAACAAATGAAGAGGGATTGGCTTCCAAAATGGTGGGAAGAGAAGTAAGTTTTAGTGTTGCTAAAGACGACAAAGAATCTGGGGATGAAATATTCTCTATCAAAGATCTTATAGTTAAAGATAACAGAGACATTATTGCTGTTGATAAATTAAATCTTTCTGTCAAGAAAGGTGAAATACTTGGTTTAGCAGGTATTGATGGGAACGGACAGACCGAATTATTAGAAGCAATAACAGGCCTTAGAAAAGTAGAGTCGGGTGAGATAAAGATAAACGGTGAGAATATTACAAATAATACACCATTTCAAGTTATTAGTAAAAAGATCTCACATATTCCAGAAGATAGACAGAAACGAGGTTTGGTCATGGATTTTGATATTTCAGAAAATACAATATTAGAGAATTA
Organism: Candidatus Cloacimonadota bacterium; assembly: GCA_023137125.1. Lineage (GTDB taxonomy): Bacteria > Cloacimonadota > Cloacimonadia > Cloacimonadales > TCS61 > Tenebribacter. The sequence goes on from JAGLPW010000183.1 coordinate 2,415, forward strand.
TTATAAATATCCATTTGCAAAAAGAGGAGTTCTTCAATATGACAATATTAGGATTTATGCAAAGGAGTTGATCGATAAATTTGATGTTCGTCCCAAAGAGGAATCCAAGATGGCAAGAACACTTTCCGGTGGAAATCAACAGAAAGTGATCATTGCCAGAGAAGTGACTAATAACCCGGATCTACTGATTGCAGCTCAACCAACAAGAGGTCTTGATGTTGGAGCGATTGAGTTTGTTCATAAAGCACTAATTGAACAACGTGATAATGATAAAGCGGTTTTCCTCATCTCCTTTGAATTGGATGAAATTATGAATGTCTCGGATAGAATTGCAGTTATTTATGAAGGGAAGATCGTTGGAATTGTGGATGCAAAAGATGCCGAAGTTGAAAAATTGGGACTGATGATGGCAGGCGGAGGCAATGAATGAAACTAACATTTAAAGATTTAAGAAAGAAAATTTATATTTTTGCCACAGAAAAAACAATTGGATTTACCCTGATATCAATTTTTCTCGGACTTGTAGTCGGCGCAATTTTTCTAGCAGCTGCTGGTTTTAATCCGTTTCAAGCTTATGGAATAATTTTACGAGGTATCTTTTCTAAACCAAGTTATATATCTTACACGATCGTTCGTGCAACTCCATTGATCTTAACAGGACTTTCTGTAGCATTTGCTTTTAAAACAGGTTTATTCAATATCGGAGCTGAGGGACAATTTATTATTGGGTCAGTTGTTGCTACTGCGACCGGATATTTTCTGCATTTACCATTGTTGATACATATCCCGGTTGTAATAATCTCAGCTGTTTTTGCTGCGGGAATATGGGGAGGAATTGCCGGATATTTCAAGGCAAAATTTGGTGTACATGAAGTAATATCTACTATTATGCTGAATTGGATTGCACTTTATTTCCAGAATTTCCTAATCTATACTGAGGGATTTCAGAAACCGGGAGGAGAAACTTCTTACTCTATTCAACCAACAGCAAATATGATGATCCTAAAAACATGGAAACAATCTGAGGCTGGTCGTGAATGGTTATTGCAGCATCCATTTTGGAAAGACCTTTTAAGAACACCTTTGAACTGGGGATTTCTAATAGCTGTATTAATGGCAATTCTAGTTTGGTTCATTCTAAATAAAACAGCTCTTGGTTATAGATTACGTGCGGTTGGATTTAATAAATTTGCTGCCGAATATGGGGGAATTAATGTAAATAAGAATATGATCATTTCTATGTTCATTGCCGGTGGATTGGCTGGATTGGCCGGTGCATTACAAGTTGTTGGAGTTTCTCATAAAGTAACACTTATTGCAGCGATGGAAGGTTATGGTTTTGATGGTATTGCTGTAGCATTGATAGCTAATAGTAGCGCAATGGGATGTATTTTGGCAGGGTTATTATTTGGAGCTTTAAAATATGGTGGTGCAAAAATCCAACCATTTATGCAGGCACCTTCTGAAGTGATTAGTATTGTGATAGGTTCAATAGTATTCTTCATTTCAATTCCAAAACTTATCAAAGTTATTTTATCAAGGAAAAACAAAAAAGGGGGTTCAAAATGATAGAAACAATATTGAGTAATCTTGCCCTGATAATTGGAACAACTCTAATGTATTCAACACCCCTAATTTATACATCTCTCGGTGGAGTTCTCTCGGAAAATTCAGGTGTGATCAATATCGGTTTAGAAGGTATGATGGTTATTGGTGCTTTTGCCGGAGCTGCAATTGGATATTTTGTTGGAGATCCATGGATCGCTTTTATTGGTGCAGGTATCGCCGGTGGATTGTTTGGGCTACTACATGCTTTTGCATGCGTTACTTTTGGTGCAAATCAGGTTGTTTCTGGAATTGCTGTTAATTTTCTAGGAGCAGGTATTGCCTTATTCCTCAGCCGGATGTTCTTCGAAGGTGCCACAATGACTAAATCTATTGCCCTAGATAATAAAATGCCGAGACCTTTAAATGGAGTTTTTCCAGATGGATCACTTTTAAAAATTATATTTGATAATCAATATGCTACAGTTTATTTGGCATTCTTCATGGTTTTAATCATCTGGTTCTTTATGTACAAAACAAAATATGGACTGAGATTAAGATCTGTTGGAGAACATCCTACAGCTGCCGACACTCTGGGAATTAGTGTTATGCGTATCCGATATTTCGCCGTAATTATGTCAGGTGTTTTTGCCGGTTTTGGTGGAGCAGCAATGAGTTTGGCTATCGTTTCGAATTTTAGACCTACTTTAATTTCCGGTCATGGCTTTATTGCCCTTGCAGCAATGATATTTGGTAAATGGAAACCTCAGGGAGCTTTACTAGCCTGTCTTCTTTTTGGCGGTGCTCAGGGCTTAGCAGTATTCCTTGGGCAATTCGATTTTGAGATTTCTACGCAATTAATAAGTATGTTGCCATATGTTATTACAATTGTTGTACTTATAGGATTTGTTGGAAAATCTGCTGCACCATCAGCTGATGGTATACCATATGAGAAGGAACATAAATATTAAAGTTTATCACTTGACATGTAAAGTAGTATAAACGTGTTTTGTATAATGAAAATGTGCTACAGTATAGTAGCTTAAAAAAATAGGAAAGGAGATGCAAATGTTTAAAAGAATTATTACGATTTTTGTTCTTGTACTATTCGTGATGTCTGTTGTTAGTTGCGGACAAGTGAAAAAAGAATCCGGTATTACTGTTGCCATGGTTACCGATGTTGGTGGCATTAACGATCAATCATTCAATCAGTCAGCCTGGGAAGGATTAAAAAGGGCCGAGAAAGAATTTGCTATCGCTGTAAGTTATCTTGAGTCAACTCAGGATGCAGACTACTCACCAAATATGGAAACTCTTCTTGATGCAGGAAATAACTTAATTTGGGGTATCGGATTCAAAATGGGTGATACTATCAAAGAAAAAGCTCTGGAGAATCCAGATCAAAATTATGCTATAATTGACTATGCTTATGGTGAAGAAACTCCAGCAAATGTAGTTGGAGTTGTTTTTAAAGAGCAAGAACCATCATTCCTGGTTGGCTATATCGCAGGTAAAATGACAACAACTAATAAAGTTGGTTTTGTTGGTGGAATGAAATTCCCATTAATTGAAAAATTTGAATTTGGATTTAAAGCCGGTGTAAAATTAGCAAATCCTGATGCTGAGATCTTTGCACAATATGCAGATTCTTTTACTGATGCTGCCAAAGGTAAAGCTATTGCAAATCAAATGTATGAAAATGGAGCTGATATAGTTTATCATGCTTCCGGTGGTGTAGGTGATGGTGTTATTGAAGCTGCAAAAGAACAAGATAAATTTGCTATTGGTGTTGATAGAGACCAAAATTCACTTGCTCCTGAGCATGTTATTACATCAGCAATGAAAAGAGTTGATAATGCAATCTTTAATGTTGCTGAACTTTTAGTTAAAGGTGAATTCCCAGGTGGAACAACTGTTGTTTACGGTTTAAAAGAAGGTGGAGTTGGAATCGCACCTACATCTTATAAACTTGTTCCTGCTGATATCTTAGAAGAAGTTGAAGAACTTAAAGCTAAGGTTATTGCTGGTGAGATCATAGTTCCAAGCACACCAGATACTTTCGCAGAATGGATGAAGTAATTTAGATAATTGTAAACTATTATAAAATTGGAAGCCCCTGATAAATGGGGCTTCCTTTCTTTATGAAAAAGGAAATTAAAATGATTAATACAGGGATCCTATATATTGTTCCAACACCGATCGGGAATCTCGCAGATATAACTTTTAGAGCAATTGATATTCTAAATAGGGCATCTATCATTGGTGCAGAAGATACACGGAATTCCAAGAAACTTTTGAACCATTATAACATCGAAACTCCGATGATAAGTTATCACAAATTCAATGAACGTAAACGAGTTGAAAAGTTATTGAACAAATTGCATAATGGTGAAGATATTGCAATAATCTCAGATGCCGGAACCCCTGGAATCTCAGATCCCGCTAGTATAATTATAAAAGAAGCTATCAAATGTGGAATCAAGGTAGAAGTTCTGCCGGGAGCAACAGCTTTTATTCCTGCACTGGTTGCATCTGGATTAAATTGCGAGAGATTTCAATTTATTGGTTTCCTGCCAGAGAAAAATAAAATACGAAATAAAATATTAAAAGATATTAAAGAGAATGAAAACACGTTGATTTTTTATGAAGCTCCTCATAAACTACAAAAATTCTTCCAAATATTATTTGATAATCTTGGAGATCGTAAAATATCAGTTGTTCGAGAAATTTCCAAGATCTATGAAACCTATTATAGTACATCACTAAAAAATATTATTGAAGAACCCGAGCAAATAGTGGCAAAGGGTGAATTTGTTATCATTGTAGAAGGTTCACAAAAAGCCATTATTAGCGACATTGAATTAAAAGATAAACTTATAAAACTATTAGAAAATGGTGAAACTAAAAAAACAGCTGTAAAACTTGTTACAAACGAAACAGGTGAACAAAAGAATAGAATATATCAATTGACTCTAGAACTGGAAGTTGATGAATAATAATTTGACTTTAAAAGTAGCAATTAATTTGTTGAATAAAATTTAATATATGATGGAGGGTTAGATATGTTTCCAGGTGGAAAGAAAGGAATGAAAGATCTCATGAAGCAAGCTAAAAAAATGCAGGATGAGATGATGAAAGCTCAAGAAGAGCTTGCAAATAAAATTGTAGAAGGAACTTCCGGTGGTGGAATGGTTAAAGTAGAAATGAACGGTAAAAACCAGCTTATCTCTTTGAATATCGATAAAGAAGTTGTAGATCCAGACGATATAGAAATGTTAGAAGATCTTGTAATTGCCGCTGTTAATGAAGCTCATGAAAAAATTGCAAAATCTAGTGAAGAGGAAATGGGTAAACTTACCGGTGGTTTAAAAATTCCGGGAATGTTTTAATTTTTAATATAATAATAAAATACTCAATCATTTTAAATGATTTATTATTTGAATTATTTAAATAAAGGTGAATATAATGTTTAATGGTTTTTTAGAAGATCTTGTAAACAATTTAAAGAAACTTCCCGGGATTGGTTCAAAAACAGCACAACGATTAGCAATACATCTAATAAGCAAAGAAAAAACAGATGCCTTAAATTTAGCTGAATCTATAAAAGATGCAGTAGATAGTTACCAAAATTGTTCAATTTGTAATATGCTGTCTGAAACAGATCCTTGCAGATTTTGCGTAGATAAAACACGAATATCAAATGTGGTCTGTGTAGTAGAAAATACTCAAGACGCCTATTTGATAGAGAATCTTCATGAGTTCAGAGGTAGATATTTTGTTTTGAATAAATTGCTTTCTCCACTCGACGGAATTGGTCCGGATGAGATTAATTTCCCTAAATTGGAAAAGATCATTAATTCTGATCATGTCGATGAAATAATTTTAGCGCTTAATCCTTCTGCAGAAGGTGAGAGTACAATTAATTTTCTGGCGTCTCAATTTGAAGATAAAGATGTTAAGATCACCCGCCTTTCTACGGGGCTTCCATTTGGTGGAGACATCGAGTATACCAGCTCACTCACTTTGAGTAACGCATTTAAAAGAAGATATTTGGTATCGGAATAGTGCGAATTATTATTATTGTAATCATACTTTATTCATGCTTTTTCTCATACAATCTAAACGCAGAGTCAATTAATGAAAGTGTGATCTTATTGCATGGACTTGGTGATGTTAAAATTTCAATGTTAAAATTGGAAAGTGCTTTGAAAGATGAAGGTTATACTACTAAGAATATTGGATACTCATCATCTGGAGAAACTATAGAATCTCTATCTGAAAATGAATTATCGAAAATTGTAGAAAGATATAAGAAAATTGGATTTGAGAAGATTCATTTTGTTACTCATTCAATGGGTGGTTTAATTGTTAGATATTATCTTCAGGAAAACGATCTCCCATCAGGGAGCCGCATCGTTATGTTGAGCCCACCCAATCATGGGTCAGAAATTGCCGATCATTTTCAGGAGAGTAAATTCTATAAACTTTTCGTTGGTGATGTGGGGCAGGAGCTTGCAACGGATTCCAAAATATTGTCAGAACTTAAGCCTATAATCCCTGAAGTTGGAATTATCGCGGGGAATAAAAGTTCAAATCCATATTTTTCTAAAATAATCCCGGGTGAAGATGATGGCAGAGTTGCTGTAGATAATACAATGCTCACTGAAATGAAAGATTTCATCGTTGTTCCCAGCACCCATCTGACTATTAAATATAATGATGATGTTATCAATCAAACTGCATTTTTCCTAAAAAATGGAATTTTTGAACACATTGAGAAAGAATGAATAAATTATGAAGTTTCCAATTAAATTAATTTTTGCTATTTTAATTTTTTCAGGATTAATTTCTTGTGGACACAAGAAAAATCCGACAGGTGGAAAAAAAGATACGATCCAACCTGAGATTGTCTCTGTGATCCCCGATGAATACAGCGATATTACAGATTCAGATATCGAAATTATTTTTTCTAAACCTATCGAGCGGAATACTATATTATCTGGAATTTATATCTATCCCCCAATAATAAAGAAAAAATTTAGTTGGGATGGAAATATTTTGACGATAAAAATCTTAGAAGAATTAGAAAAACACACAAATTACTACTTTAATTTCTCTGAGAAGATAAAAGGTGAGCATGGCAATTTTTTAAATACAAGCAGTTCATATATTTTCGCAAGCGGGAAACTTAATTCAAATCGGATTTCCGGGAACTTTCTATTTGAAGAAGCAGAAGATAATCATAAACCTATACAAATGACTATATTAACAGCAGATTCAACTGAAGTCTTTTCTCAAGAAGCTTTTGGGAAAACGTACAAAATAGAAGATCTAAATGATGTAGGGCATATAATACGTGCCTATATCGATAAGAATGAAAATTTTAAATATGATAATGAAAGTGAACCGTATTTTCAAAAATCAATTGATCCTGTTAATTCTGCAACAATGGATATATATCTTGCATATGCTGATACTATAAAACCACAATTAAAATCTACAAGCGTAATCTTTAATAATAGTATCAATGTAACATTTTCCGAACCAATAAATTCATTTTCCCAAGTATCTATAAGAACAGCTGATTCACTAGAGACAAAAGTATTTATAAAAGCTTATTATCTAATCAACGATGAATTAACCCTTCTCACATCAGATTTAGATACACTTGTATATAAAATTAATTTTATTAATATTGAGGATCTAAAAAAAAACATGACTTCAGAGGGTTCACTTCTGTTTGATGGTACTACTTTGCAAGATACAATTCCTCCGGAAGTTATTTCATCAAATCCACGAACAGGTTCTTCAGTTAATTCTTTTCTACCAAAAATTTCAGTAATATTCTCTGAGATCATAATGGAAGATTGTATTGAAACAAAATTATCTGAAGTTGAAACTGGAAAAGTTGAGGATCTCAAGGTCATTAGCAAGAACTCAAAACACTACATTTTCAGCTCACTGCATAGATTAAATAATTATTCATCGTATAAATTTACAATACAAGCAAAAGATAACAGCGAAAATATAATGACCAAGCCGCTTGAAATAATATTTCTACCAATTGTAAGAAAAGTGAATAAAGATTGAAACCAATGCAAACAGCTAACATGCTGAGGTAGAAAGAGATAAGTGCATGCAAAAGTTATCTTGAAATATCATCAGATAAGATTTAACTTATTATAATACAATTAGATAAGATATGTAGATTAAAAATTTCTTGACACAATTATTAATTAAAATTCATTTAGGCATGTTCATTAATATGAGAATAGAATGTGATAATTTAAAGAAGTGAGTTTACTATCGAAATTAAGTTTAGTTAATTAATTTTAACTAATGTGTGTTAAAAAAAAATCTAGGGAGAAAAAAATGAAAAAAATTATTTTATTAGTAGTTAGTTTAGTTTTCGTAGCAAGTCTTTTTGCTGGTGCTTCAGGTGAAGCTGATATGAAATATCCAATTATGGGTTACCCAGGTGCTGCTGATGAAGGTGGTGGTTTAGTTCGTGGTTATGTAGGTATTGGATATTGGGGAGCAGATTATGGTTTCCATTTCAATTTTAGTGACACAGCATATCCTGGTGATAATTTCACAATTAATCACATGTTCAAGAAATTTACACTTCATCCAATGGTAAATGTTCTTTTTGGTAAAACTGCAGTTCCATTAGTAAAGAATTTAAATCCTTCCGCTTTTGCAAACCTCAATATTATTGAAGGTTGCTGCTGGAATTTTGTTAATCCAGAAAATGATTGGATGATCAAATTAGACGGTAACATCAGTGGTTTAGGATGGCAGCTTTATACTTTAGATCTTAATCTATCAGCTGTTGGTGGTTATGATTATGCAGATTATGGACTTCGTTTAGATTACAACGTTGCTGGCGTTGATATTGGTGGTGGTTTTGTAACAAGAGGACAAGATCCAGATTTAGACACTGATGCAATATTGGATTGGGCATTTGATTTAGGCTATACAGCTGCTGAAATGGTTAACCTAAAGCTCCAACTTATCAACAATGGAGATGCTAATGAAGATACAAGTGATTTGAATATGGAAATTCTAGTTAGTTATGTTCCAGGTATTCCATTCTGGATCAAGCCAATACCATATTTTGGATACCAAACTTATGATGGTTTAGACGATGATTTACTTCCTCAAGCCATGGAGTTTAATGAGATATTCTTAGGTGTAAGCATGAATCCTACAAAAGATTCAGTTCTTAAACTTGAGTACAAAATGTTCTCAGAAGAATGGCTTGATGCAGAAGATGATGACTACTTGGCAGATACATTAACATTACAATTAGGATTCCAATTCTAATTGTAGATAGAATTTGTACTAAACCCCGCAGAAATGCGGGGTTTTTTGTTTTCACAAAACTATCTACTGATTTTATTGTTGAATTGATATAATCATTTGACAATGAAATATACATGCAACAAAAGTCCCTTAAGGAAATAATAATGTTAAACGAAAAAATTAGGTTTATGAAGAAAAGTTTCAGATTCAAAAGGTTATTTAATGCAATTATAGTATATCTTTCTTATTATATCTCATTGCTAACTAAAAAAGCAATTTACTGGGGATCTCCACCTGTTGTAATGATAGAACCAACCAATATCTGCAATCTTAAATGTCCTCTCTGTCCTTCCGGAAATGGAACTTTAAAAAGAATAAAAGGTTATATGGGGTTTGATATTTTTAAGAAGATCATAGATGATATAGAAAAAACTGCGTTCATGGTCGTACTTTGGAATCAGGGAGAGCCATATTTGAACAATGATTTTTCTAAGATGGTTAAATATGCATCAGATAAAGGATTGTTCACTCTTGTCTCAACAAATGGGAATATAGATTATAATGAAGAAGAAGTTGTAAATTCCGGACTGGATTCAATGATAGTTTCTTTAGACGGCACTACACAAGAAACTTATAATAAATATCGAGTTAATGGTAAATTGGATAAAGTAATTGAAGGTGTTAGAAAAATAGTAGCTGCAAAAAAGAAATTGAATAGAACAAATCCTCTTTTACGTTGGCAGTTCTTAGTAATGAAACATAACGAACACGAAATTGAAAAGATAAAACAACTTTCAAAAGAACTCGAAGTAGATAACCTGGAATTTAAAAGTGTTCAAATATATTCCAAAGAAGATATAGATAAATATCTTCCATTGAATCCAAAATATAGAAGATATAAAGTTAGTGGCGATAACTTTGAACTGAAATTCGGAATTAAAAATCGATGCCGTCGTATTTGGACAAATGCCGTTATTAATTGGGATGGTGATGTTGCGATCTGCTGTTTTGATAAGGATGGAAATTTCAAAGTTGGAAATGTGATGAACTCGAATTTAAGCAAACTTTGGAAAAATAAGAATATAATGAAAGTTAGAAATCAGATATTAACAGATAGAAAACAGATTTCAATTTGCAGAAACTGTCTGGAAGGTGTGAAAATTAGAATTGAAGAAACAAAAGTATGATATTAAACCTTATTTTACTTTGCGTTTGCTATTAATAATATAATACAACCCAATCAATGCTGGAAATAGAACATTAAAAATAAATACTGTTAAAGAAATTGTTATGGCTGTTTCCGATGATATATTATACTTCGAAAGAATTTCAATTGCAAATTTTTCCCGTAATCCCAAACCTGCATAAGTGATAGGGATAAGATTAGAGAATAATATTAACGGAACAGAAACAATTGCTGAGAAGATATGAAAACTCACAAAATTATTAAGTAAAATGAAATATTGAAAAATCGTAAGAAACATATACACTATCTGCATAACAAAGATTCTGGGAATTATCTTCCAATATTGTTTAAAATATATGGCAAGATTTTGCTTTCTATCAAGATGTTTAAGAAGATATATGATAAATGGAAGAAAAATAATAAAAATAAAGGCTAAGATCGTAGGTAAAATGAATTTACTTCTAAAATAAAAGATCGCAGCGAAACCGGCGAACAATAAATTTATCCAAATCTGAAAAAACTTTTCAACTCCCATTGACATGAATGATAATTTTTTCTCATTATTTACATAAAACATTTTTCCTACAACTGCATGACCACCAGGAATTAAAAAACGTAGTGCATGTCCGATCATGTGAGATCTGAATATCTCAGATTTTTTTGGTTTGTATTCCGGATTGAGCTTAAGATAAGAACCCCAATTGAGGTATTCGATAAATATTTTTATTCCAGCTGTAAATAAAATTAATAATATTGAAGAAAGTTTTAACTCTATAAATGAAATATATAATTGATGAAAATTGATCTTTCTGAATATAAAGTACAAAATTATTGCAGTTATGATGATCTTTATAAAGTAAAAATAACGATTTTTTATTAATTTTTCCATTTCCAATTTCCTAATAATCCCAAGATTGAGTAATAAATTAAATAGTATGGATAAATGACAATGAAAATTAAATCTATTGGTGCAAATTTATATTTATGTTTTATGATATTAGCAAACCAAAATAGGTTAGCTCCAAGAAAATAGCTTAAGAAACTCTGCCATTCTTTTACAAAAAATATTTTATATGGGAGATATAAATAGAATAAAAGGATTAGAATTGAAAAAATTTGAAATAGAGTAGAAGACATTCCAAACTTGCCGTATTTTCTTTTATCTCTATGGTGTAAATCTAAAGTATTAGTGACGGTTGAGACAAGTATTTCAGGATTATATCTGATTTCCCAGGATGTTTTATTTATTAGATTCAAGAGTTGTTTATCATCTCCTGCAATATTATGTTTGATCTTCTCATAACCTCCAACTTGTTCAAAAGCTTCTTTTCGCACAGCCATATTTCCACCGGCAGCACTAAATGGAAATCCTAACCCGATAGTGCTGGCATAGACTGCAGAGGATATTTGATTGCAGAACCTTCTAAAACTACCAGTATTGATCTCTTCATAGCTTCCGGCAACAAATCCTGTTTTATCTGTGAAATAATTATTGTAAGAATTTATCCAATTCGGTTGTGGGGAGCAATCTGCATCTGTAAAAAGTAGTATTTCGAATTTTGCATGATTTATTGCAAGATTTAGTGCAGCTTTTTTTCCTAAATATTCTTTACTTTTTTCTTTTAAATAGAAGAAGCTTGCATTCGATACTTCTTCACAGAAGATCTTGATCATATTTAAAGAATTGTCGGTTGAAGCATCATCAACAATTATGATCTCATATTTCTCAATTGGATAATCCAACTTTATTAAAGAATAAAATAATTTTGGAAGGTTCTGCTCCTCGTTTCTGCAAGCGATAATAATTGAATAATTCAGTTCCTTAACTTCTGTTGTTTTCCATGAACGCAGAATTCCCATTCCAAGAATTATCAGAAACACCGAAAAAAGGAAAACAAATGGATCCATATTAATAAGATGCCTGGTAACTTATGCTCAATTGATGTTCAAAATCGTGATTATCAATTATTGTAGCTAAGTGACCGAACAATATTCTATGGTGAGTAAGAGGCTGCCATTTTAATACTGTTCTTATCTCAAATTTTTCGGTATTCTCACCTTCAAGCCAATATGCAGAGTCATCCGGTCTAGTTTCATAATTAATACTAAAATCATTTCCCAGACTTCCTTGTTTTGTGAATGAACTGTGAATATTTACAGTCAAGCATTTAAACAATCCATGATTGAGCTCTCCAGCTATTTGGATGAGGTTGCTACCATCTAGAAAACCAAGTCCTATCCCATCGTGTGAGTATTTATTATGAAGGATCTTATGTGTATACATCCAGGGGCGAATTGCTGTGAATTCTAATGTGAAGCGAGTATTTTTTTTCTTGTTGAAAAGATATGATTTTCCCAGTTGGATTGCATATTTATTACCCCACCAGTCTGTAAATATTTTACTTTTGCTCAATTCATCAAATATAAAATTTAAATAGAATGTACTTGCAGCTGATGGTTTCAAATTCACTCCACCAAAAATGAGAACATTGTCTCTATCGCGTAAATTATGCTCTGTAGCACGCAGGAATGTTTGAGGAAGAAGATAGCTTGGATCGATACTTCTACCGCCATATACTACTTCCTCTCCTGCGAAGAAATGGAACTTTGAGTTTGGTTTCCAATCAAGTTTTTTAACAGCTATATATTTATCATTATAATCATTATAGATCAGTTCACCCAAATCATTCACGTTAGTACTATCTGGGATTAATGTACCATGCATTAAGGAAATTGAGAATTTTTTAAGATCCAGTTTTCCACTAAAATATCCATAATCATTGCAAGCATCGTGTAATATCACACTGCCACCAATATTATTACCGATAATATGTGTTCCTCTTCCTATAGTAAGTGAACCATACTTTTTCA
>JAGLPW010000184.1 GCA_023137125.1 Candidatus Cloacimonadota bacterium
CCTACCGTGGTGGTAGAAGTATTGGGATCCTACCGGTTTACGGCGGACAATCTTACGATCAGCAATTTCGTCGTCTTAAAAAAGGTGTAGAAATTATTGTGGGAACCCCCGGGCGCTTGATAGATCATTTGAATCGTGGAACACTGAAACTGGATGATCTAAAATTTATGGTTTTAGACGAAGCAGATGAAATGCTGAACATGGGATTCATTGATGATATTGAACTTATCCTTTCCAAAACACCAAAAGAAAAAAGAGTTTTATTGTTCTCCGCCACAATGCCTCAAAGAATCGTGCAGCTGGCAGAAAAATTCATGGGTGAATACGAAGTCATAAAAGTTCAATCTAAGCAGCTAACAGTAAATTTGACAGATCAGATCTATTTTGAAGTACGAACCTCTGATAAGTTTGAAGCTTTGTGCAGAATTATCGATGTGGAAAAGGAGTTTTATGCACTGGTTTTCTGCCGTACAAAACTAAAGACCGATCATCTGGCTAATGCTCTGATCGATCGTGGTTATGATGCAGCATCTCTGCATGGTGATATTTCTCAGGCACAGCGAGAACGAATCCTCAGCCAGTTCAAGAAGAAGCGTGTAACCATTCTGGTAGCTACAGATGTTGCCGCCAGAGGTATTGATATTAACAATCTTACACATGTTTTGAACTACTCTCTTCCGCAAGACCCGGAAAGTTATGTACACCGTATTGGAAGAACGGGAAGAGCCGGAAAACAGGGAACCGCGATAACTTTTATCACACCATCCGAATATCGTAAATTGATGAATATTCAGCGTATTTCCAAATCTGAAATTCGTAAGGAATCACTTCCAAAAGTTAAGCATCTCATCAAGCTTAAGCGTATGAGAATAGTTATGGAGATCAATGATATTATCGAAGCCGGCAAGTTTGATGAAAACATGCATATAGCCCATGAACTTCTGGCAAAATATCCACCGGATCAGGTGATATCAGCTCTCTTAACCCATGCCTATAAAGATGAGTTCTCGCCTGATAAATATACCGAGATCCATGAACCGGGTAAAAAACATAAAACTACTTCCAGAAGACGACCAGATAACTCTCCCGATCAGGAAGGAATTACACGCTTATTTATAGCTCTGGGTCGCAAAGATAAAATGGATCCTCCCAAACTGGTTAAACTTATTCAGGAAGAAGCAATGGTAGATTCGCACCTTATTCGCAACGTAGAAATTTATGATAATTTTTCATTTGCCAATGTTCCTTTTGAAGAAGCAGAACATATCATCGAAATATTCCGTGGAAGGGGTAGAGATAAAAAACCTCTTATCGTGGAAGCAAAAGGAAAAGAGAAATCCAGCCCGAAAAAGAACTTCCGTTCCGGTGCTCCTCGCAAAAATTATGATAGAAAACAAGGAAGTGGCAAACCACGCAGAAAGAAAAGATATTGAAACATATAAAAAACAGCCAGATTTCACAATCTGGCTGTTTTTTTTGTGATTATCAGCTAAGAATTCCCGATTATTCCGTCTCTCCTACATCTAGAAAACTTAATACATCATTCACAAATAAAATATTGTTGGCTATAATTGTGGTTCGTGAAGAGCTTTCCAGTTTATCATCAATTTCTTTTGCTTGCGCAAGGTGTTTAGCGGCTTCAGTTAGTAAACTTTTCTCAATACTCATGAATGATCTGGTTTCTTTTCGATATTCCATTATCTCACTTTTTAATTCTAATTTGTTCAATGCATCCATTACAGACATGTATTCCGTTTTTTCTTTAAAATCTTCGATAAGCGCATAACCGGCATTATTATATTGCCAGGCTTCGATGTCAAAACGTTGCAGGGCATTGGCAAATTCAGCAGCTTCCAGAAGATGCTTGGTTTGTTTTGTATAATCATTATCTATTTCAGCTTCTTTTACAGCTTCTTTAGCAGAACGGTATGAACTCCATAAATTTGCTTCATCTTCAATAACTTCTTTTTCAGAAACTTCTTTTTCAGAAACTTCTTTATCAGAAATTTCTTTTTCAGCAATTTTTTCTGTTTGTTCTGTAGTTTTTTCTACGATCGGCTCGGGTTCTGTTACGGCAATAGAATCAGTTTTTTCTTCATTCTTAAGTGACTCCAAAAGTTCCTGTTCTGTTCCGGATTCTTTTGAATTACATCCGATTATTAATAGTACAACAACTGCAAACATAAAATATTTTTTCATTGCAACCTCCTTAAATAATTTGAATTAGTAGAACTTATTTTTCTGTCAAACACTTTGGTGTTAAATTATTGTCTAATGGGGTGATTCGTGAATCACCCCTACTGTCCGATATTAAAACGGTTCAAATCTGTTTTTTTGCCAATAAGTGTTTTCTGCTTCATCGGCAATCCTGAGCAGATCATCATAATGTTGTTTTTCCCAGGTCACCATTTTTTCAAAGAATTTTTTTAAGACTTCATCATCAGTTTGCTCTGCCGATCTCTGATAGAATTCAAAGGCATTTTTTTCTAATAGTGTAGCTACGGAGATAGCCGAGAATAACATTTGATTCGAGCCGATTCTTTTAATAAAATTATCTGAAAAGATCATGTTTTCTGTATCTTTTGTGTCTATTGTTTCCAATTTCTCTTTATTGGTTATAGTTTGATAATATTCTAAAAGATAATTATAATGTCTTTGCTCTTCTTCAACCATATTATTAAAAAATCTTATTACTTCATCATCCTTTGCATTTGCAAGTGCATTTTGATAAATACTAATGCTGTCCATTTCTCCCCGCATTGCATTTTTTAAAGCTGATAACATTTCTTTATTTTTCATTTTTTATCCCCTCATTTATTTTGCTTATTTAATTCTAAATATTTTATATTGTCCATAAGTTGCCAATATTATTTTTGAGTCAAATTTATTTTCTCATTGGTTTAGATATCTAGATTGTTTAGATAATTTATGGTTGACAACATATGGTGAATAACATGAAAAAAATTAGCATAGGAATAATAAATGAATAAGCTTGAAGAAGAATTAAAGCTGCACATACAAATGAAGCTTGATGAAAGCAACAAAAGTTCTATCGAAAAAGCACAAAAAGAGAACGCAGTAAGGTTGTATAATTTTATCTATGGTGTTGTGATCTGGTTTATTTCATTTTCCATTCTCTCCTATTTACAAAGAAGTTTTCGCCTTTTCGTATTAGTAATTATTCTTATTGTAGATATCCTAATAAATTTATTTGGAAAATACCATAACCTAGATTTGGCACTACTTCTCAAAATACGCCTATCTGTAATTTATTTGTTCATTGTTGTTATTTGTGCTGTCAGTGGCCAATAAGTTAATTTATTGAATATTTATTGGAATTAAAATAATAGGGGAAAGCCGATAAGCTTTCCCCTATCGTTTATATTACATTATTTTAGAAGGATCATTTTTCTTGCAGAGGAATAGTTTTTGGAATCCATTTTGTAAAAATAGATACCACTTGAAACAGCTTTATTGCTATTGTCTTTACCATTCCATGATGTGAAGTGAACACCTTCCTGCAGGTTCTCCGAGATCAGGGTTCTTACAAGCTGTCCACGTGTATTATAAACCTTCAAGCTCACAAAACCATCTTCCTTAATACTGAAACTGATATTAGTATTGGGATTGAACGGATTAGGATAATTCTTGCTCAGTTCATTTATGAATACGGGAACTACTTCCGGTTCGATTCCCGATGTAGGATCGAAAGCATTACCAGTTCTTTGAGGATTACGTTTGAAGTTTGCCCAACGTATAGAACCGACGGCATTTTTGTAATCGATCAGATAGTATTCTGTTTGGTTTGCTACCAATATTTCAATATCATCATCATCATCGGCTAATCCTAAGGCAGGAGCTACTTTAATTGGATTTCCTAAATTTATTGGGAACATATAGGTTTCGGAGCCTGTGATATCAATTGAATGCAGGTCTCCAGCATCATCTCCAAATACAATATCAGGAGTTCCATTTGCGTCCATATCAACAATAACAGGAGTTGATTCAACTACTTCACCAATATCAACCGGGAAATTTGGAAGATTATTTCCATTCTGGTCTAACAGGTAAACATTACCGGTTTGATCTATAAAACAAATTTCACTATTTCCATTATTATTGAAGTCAGCAGCTACTAATCCCGTACGAATTTGAGCACCTACATCCAAATCCCATATAAGAGAACCGTCATTATCGATCACATAGACAACACCAAATGTTGTTGCGATCATAACTTCAGGATCATTATCGGAATCTGCATTAAATATACTGGGACCTTGGATTGAACCTAAACCGATATCGAAGGGCCAACCGGAAAGATTAGAGCCCGTATTGGTAGATATTGCATTTAGAGAACCTGTATATGTCGTGACTATAACTTCAAGATTTCCATCACCATTCAAATCTGCAACAGCAGCAGAGGCCATTACAGGATTATCCAGGTCAACCGGGAAATTAGTAAAGGATGAACCATCTGAGTTTATGATATGAACAGCACCGGTTGGGTATGTACAAATAATTACTTCCATAGTGCCATTATCATCTACATCGGCGATCATTGGATTACTCTTTAAAATTCCACCTGCTTGATAATCAAAAATAATATTTCCACCATTATCATATGCGATCACATGACCTGCATCATTACCAATAACAATATCTTCAATGTTGTCACCATCTACAAGACCAACAGCAACAGCAACAGCAATATTAGCACCGGTATCAATAGGGAATGGAGCAACAGGTGTTCCATCTGCATTCATAACATGGAGCATTCCTGCATAATCACCGAAAATTATTTCTCTTGAACCATCATCCTCAAGGTCTACAATAGCTCCGCTCGATGTAGAAGCACTACCCAAAACTAAAGGCCAGCCGGCTTGAGCTAGAGTCAGTTCAACCATTATTTCAAGTTCTACTTCATAAGGCCAGGTTGCACTCGGATTAGCTGAGATTGTCATGATAAAAGGAATGGAATAATCAGAAAGTTCAGCAGGTGTTTCAAAACTAAAAGGATCACCTGAATTCCAACCGTTAGATCCTGAAGAAATATCAGAATATGTAGTTTCATCATTCAGTATAGTTACTTCAGCGACTTCACAACTAAGAGTAGCTGTAATATCTTCTGCATCAAGCCAGAACTCATCATTTTCTAAATTGATAGAAAGATTTATTACTTCACCAGGATTTGGAACGCCATCACCGTCACCAGTTTCTTCTGTTAGAGTAATTTCTGCAATAGTGAGATTAGGTATCAGATCGTACATTGCCCCCTTAAAAGAATTAACACGTCCTGATCCTAACATGCCAATGTACATTGGATCATTGATATCTTCGATATCATCGCAAGTGTATTCCAATCTATCTTTTAGCTCTTGTGGTGTTAAGTTTGGATGTACAGATTTAATAAGACCGGCAACACCAGCTGCTACCGGAGAAGCCATTGACGTTCCATTAAAGTATGCATAACCATTTCCAGCGATTATTGTAGAATATATATTGGATCCTGGAGCAGAAACATCAACCGTGGCTCCATAATTTGAAAAATTGGATTTCACATCACTATCTGGACCGGTAGAAGCAACACAAACCGCATATGTAGCACTACCAGGATAATGGGGTGTGCCTCCAATATTTACATTATCATTACCGGCAGCAGCAACTACAATAGAACCATGACTCATGGCATAATTTACTGCAGCATTTGCAGTTGCTCCGCTACCACCACCACCCCAGCTACAGTTGATGATGTCGGCGCCAGAATCTGTACAATAATATACTCCGCTGTAGCCATTGTAAATTGAATTAGTTGAAAAATTAGTAGGAGAGTGACGCGATGAAATTAATTTAACATTCATCATAGGACCAGTAACACCAAGATTATTATCGCCTACTGCACCGGCACATCCGGCAACATGAGTTCCATGATCATTATCTACATGATCCTGAAATGACTGATTACTTTGCGTTCCATAGAAATTCCAACCAATGCAATCGTCCACCTTTCCATTTCCATCATCATCTAATCCGTTACCACCAGAAACAACTCCGGTCGTCCAATTTATAGTCATAGGATTTCCACCGGATGTAGAGTTAAGCTCAGGTTCATTGATCCAGATATTATCCTGCAAGTCAGGGTGGTTCCACTTAATACCGGAATCTACAATTCCGATAATAACATCTTCACTTCCCGTTGTATAATCCCAAGCCGGTTCACTTTGTATGAACTGATGATACCACTGCGAACTATAAGCAGTATCATTAGGGATATAATCAGTTTTATATATCGGATCAAACTCAGCATAGATAATATTTGGATCGGCAGAAAGTGCTTTCAATGCCTCATCAATATTATCATTACTTGCCAAGGTGATATAATAGATACATCTTGGATATAGCCCATTATCGTTCCAATCAAGGTCTTTTAAAGAGGTAACGGTTTGCTCCAGATCAACAAAATGAAAATCTTCTGCAATTCGATCGAAACTTGCAATCCCGGTTTCAACAAAACCATCGTTAACTTCATATTCTAAAATTCCTTCTCTGTTACCAATAGCGTCCCATTCAAATCCCACAATAATTCTGTTAGGCTGAAAATTTCCTTCATTAAACGGAATTACCACATCTGCAAAAAGTGATGTTAAACACAACGCTGATACAATAAATAAAAATAACTTTTTCATAACTACTCCTTATAATTAATTTTTTATTAAGTGCAAAATCTATACCACTAAAATTTCTAACAAACTGCATATAAAGAAATTATATGCTATTTATTTAATTTTCAATAAAATAGAAGCTCTATATATTTGTCAAGAAAAGCAAAGAACTCTATTTAAATAAATATCTTTAAAACACAAAATGCAAAATTTGTTCCGCAATATGTATTTATTGTATTACATAACTAATATTAAATATTTATCTTATTTTCTGAATGTTATCAATAACAGTTTTTTAACTTTACAAATTTTTATTATAATTTGGATTTCTCGCTTATGAAAGATTTAGCAAAATGTAACTATAAATTATTAGATTGTGGCGAGTTTGAGAAATTGGAGCAAATTGGTGAAGTAGTTATTCGACGACCTGCATTACAAGCTTCTTGGAAGCGAAAACTTGATAAAAATTTTTGGGAACATTATCATGCCAAATTTGATCAAGCTCAAGATAATTGGAGTATTGTTCCAGGTGGGAAGTTGCCATATTTTGAATACAATAATTTAACTTTTGAACTAAGGATATCTCCCTATCGTCAAATAGGGATCTTTCCAGAACAGTTAATAAATTGGCAGTGGTTGGAGAAAGTAATCTTTCAAGCAAACCGACCTCTGAATATACTAAACGGTTTTGCCTATACAGGTGCATCCACCCTTGTCTCATCTACAAAAGGAACTACTATCACGCACATCGATGCTTCTTCGGGCAGTGTGAATTGGGCAAAACAAAATTGCCAATTATCTCATTTGGAAAATAATAATATTCGTTGGATAGTTGATGATATAATTGCTTTTCTTACACGTGAGGTTAAACGTGAAATTGTTTATGATGGGATAATCTTGGATCCTCCTGCTTTTGGCCGCGGGAAAAAAGGTGCTATTTGGAAGATAAGTAGAGACCTGCCAAAATTAATGCATTTAGTCGATAAGCTTCTAAGTAATGAACCCGAATTTGTTATTCTTTCGTGTCACGATAAGAATTATGGACATCGTGAATTACGAAACGAACTTACAAAATTAAAAAATTTGAAAAACGGAAAAATTGAAACATTAGACTTAATAATAAAATCAGAAACAGGTAACAACCTACCTGCCGGAAAATGTGTCAGATGGAAGAAGCCGGATTAAAAAACACCCCGATTTCTCAGGGTGTATAATATATTAAAACAAGAGATTATTTCAATAAGATTTATAAGCCTTAGGCTCACAAGTCCGCCATTATTTTATGAGGATCATTTTCTTAGTTTGTTCATAATTACCTGCTTTAAGTTTATAGAAATAAATTCCGGATGCAACCTGTTTGTCATTATCATCTTTTCCATTCCAGACTGCAATGTGTTTCCCTGCCGGAAGCTGCTCATTTACAAGCTGTTTCACTTTCTGACCTTTAACATTAATAATTTCAAGATTCACAAACGGGGATGTTTGTGCTATAGAAAAAGAGATCGTTGTTTCAGGATTGAATGGATTTGGATAATTGCTTGAAAGTTCAGTTATGATAGGAATCATATCATTATCGGTTCCCACTTCTGGAATCATTACGATCTCACCAACATCTGTCGTTTCACCCTCAATTATTATCACATCTTCACCGGTAACAGAAATATAGCCCGTCTTGGAATACTCAACATTTAAGTGCCGGCAGGAATGTTATTCAAAGAAAAATTGCCATCATAATCAGAGAAAGTGTAATAGCCAGTTAGTTCGAGAATCTCAATTCTTGCTCCTGAATTATCATCTTCTCCGTCCAGATTGATCGTTCCGGTTAAAGAGCCACCACCCATATCGCAATCAACATTATAAACCAAGCCACCACAACCCAATTCCCTTGCATGAACAGCTTTTCCTCCAACTGTACAAAAAGAACCGTCTGCAGCCATATCAACGGTAAAAAATGAACCTGAAGTATTTATCTCAAATAACGGAATATTACTGGATCTGTGGAATAGAAGAAAATCTGCTGAACTGTGATCCTCAGGACCAAAAGTTGCAACAGCTATTAATGAACCATCATCACTAAGATCGATATCTATAACTTCATCGCCTACATTTTCATAAACCCATAACGGCGCTGATGAGCTGATATCGAACAAATATACTTCACCATCATAACCTTGGGCAAGGAAGATAATTGTGCCTACTGCAATTGTGCTTCCATCTGCTGAGATTCCCATCCCAAAAATCCAGTTACTTCCACCCAAAGGAAAAATCCATTTCACATCATATGTTTCAGTAACTTCATTATATTCATAAACAGTTAAATCACCGCTACAATCAGCAGTAATAATAATTGAAGCATCATGGCTTATAGATGGGGATATTTGATTTTGTTCCAATCCCTGCATAATTATACTTCCATCTGCAGAATTCAATACATAGACATTATCATATACATAAAGAAGAGATAATACAAGTGTTGATCCATCTCCACTCATACCCAGATACCCGCATTCACCTGGAATTGAGATGTCCCAGACTGGCGTTGTATTGCCGATAATGTAATACTCTACAATCGCGTTTTGGGTAGTTTCATTTGTATAAGTTAAATAAATCCCTGTTCCCTCCGGATTCAGTTTCAGATCAATTATAATATAACTCAATGTATGTTCCCATACAGGATCAGATGAGTCGGGATGAAATATTTTCAAGATCTGTTCGTCTCCAATAGCCAGAACACTACCATCTTCCAGCATATCTATAGGAAGATCAAAAAGGATATTACCTATTTGATGTTCCCAAACAGGAACAGCCGAGTCACTAAATAAAGAAACCCTTTGATCATTTGTTACCCATTCTACAAAAGAGTTTTGAGTCTCGGACGAAACACATACTCCATTTACAATTGCAGCCGGATCAGAAGTTTGCCAGTTAATCTCCATTCTGCTGTCTCGTGAATTAACTGTATAGGAATGATCAATATTCGTTAATGTTTCTGATTCTTCATATTTGAATTGCATTCCGCCATTCTGATCCGTAATAACCTGCTGGTTCATAACAGCAAATAATGGGTTCAAGGTTAATAATAAAACAACTAACAATAATACTTTCATTGTAACTCCTTTTATACTTATTTTTAAATACTCACATTATCCACCTCATTCGACTTCGTTTCACTCAGCCACCTTCTCCTATCGAGGAGAAGGACAAGAACTCATAACTTTTTTTTAGTCTTTTCTCCCTCTCCACTGGAGAGGATAGGAGTGAGGCAAAAACACTCTATTATCTATTATGCAGAACTCATTTAACTACTATATTTAATTAATATCTATCTGATGAAATATGTGAATTATTTCATCAATATCATCTTCTTGGTAGAAATATATCTCCCCGATTTTAACTTGTAGAAATATAATCCTGAAGAAACAGGTTTGTTGTTGTCGTCGGTACCGTTCCAAATAACTGAATAAATCTCTCCTTCGACTCCGCTCAGAATGACAGGAAATGTTTTGATTTTCTGCCCTTTCAGATTATAAATTGTTAACTCCGTGCTCTCCGTGTTCTCTGTGGTTAAATTAAATGTTATTGTGGTTGTAGGGTTGAATGGATTGGGATGGTTGCTAAGATTGATATCAGGTTGAACAATAGAATAAGTTTCGATTGAAGATCCACTTAGATCTAAGAAATAAAGATCATCACTAACTGGAGAGATAGCAAGAACTACATTGTATTGCGGAGAGTATGCCATATATTTAGATTTTGAATTTAGATCATAAGAATCTTCTCCATGAATGATTTTATAGGAAGTGAGCACTAAAGAAGCCCCATCTTCATCATTGAGAACCTGCAATCCGTTACCTGTTCCAACAGCATCATAATTTATTGTTTCCAAAATTTCACCCGATGACGGATTAACAATAATTAATTTTGCACCTGTTTCAGCCGAATTATTTCCAAAAGTAATAAACTCAAAAGTATTATTCACCTCGTTATAATTTCCTCTGATCGGAACTTCACCAATTGCTGATCCGGTGTTTATAACTGAAGTGTTTGCTCCATCCACTTCCACTACAGAATAAGCATCATCACCTGGATCCAAAACCAATGCATATTCACCGGAATCTGAAAAAATAATATCGTACGGAGAGGCACCTGCCGGAAAATCACCAACTATTGTATTGGTTGTTGTATCCATTATCTGAACCACATCCCCACCAGTATAGCTTATAAAAAGAAATGCATCATCCGGCGTGAGAGCCATACCGCTATAGATTCCGAAACCATAGCTGGAATATGTTCCATTTCCACAAGATACCTGTGTTTCCAAACTGCTGGAAGCACCATCGAGATTTATCACAAAAATCCCACCTGTATAATCTCTTACATATGCTTTTGTGCCGCTGCTGTTTACAGCAAGATTCGTAATATAACTTCCTAAAGCTATTTCATAAACGATCTCTTCGTTGTTGATATCGTAAATCACTAATCCGCTTTCCAGGTAACCAACTGTTACGATGGCCCAATTGCCGTCAGCAGTAATTTCAATATTTGACGGTGCACCGTCAAAATCGATAAAAGATTCAAAAGTTTCGGTCGGAATATCAAAGATCGTCATATTATGAGACAGTTCGTTAATGATAAATGCTTTCTCTCCATCCGGTGTTATTTTGATTCTACCGGGAGCGTCACCTTCCGGAGCTTGCCCTGTGAGTTCATAATTGTAAAGTGTAATATTTGAAAGATTGGTTATATTATAGAAGAAAATACCTTCGAATTGGGCGAATGAAATTGCGATAGCTTTATTCATATCCGGTGAAATTACACCTTTATTTGTTGCTAATCCCATATGTTGACCCAACACAGTTTCATCTTCAAAATCTAAAACCGTAAATCTATACTGTCCGGAATAAACTATGCTTCTATCTTCATTTGCTGTGATCCATTTTGGTGTATATGTTTGCGAAATAGTATTTATTGTAGAAGTTGAGAAATCTATAAAAGCAGATTTGTTGCTTTGTAAAGCTATGAATGCTTTGCTTCCATCCTGGTTTGCAATTCCGATATGTTGAAACGGCATTTGTTCTGCACCCAGATTTACTGTTGCAGTCAATGAATAAGTTGTAGTACTGATCTGATAAATATCTTGATTACTAAAACCGATAATCATTGATCCGTCACCGGATTTGGATACATTCTTCACAACATCTGTAGCCACAGAATAATCGATTTCACCGGTTTCCGTATTATAGAAATTAATTCCGTCATTCCAATCTCCGGCAACTACATAAGCTCCGTCATCAGTAACAGTAAATTTTGAATAATTATAAAGATTTCTACCATTATTGAATGTATAAGTGTAGGAAAGGATTTTCACCGGAAAGTTTGTAATTGTGTTTTCAAGTTCCAATGTTGCGAGATCGATGATCGCACATTCATCATTGAAATAATTATCTGTATCGCAGCCAATATAAGCTTTGTTCTGATTGATTACGACCGATACCGGCTCACCATTCACTGCGATCTGGGCAGCAATGCTGTTATCTGAAAGATCGATAACATAAACATCTGATGATAATGCACAAGGAACAACAGCATAATCATCATTAACCGCCATAGAAACAGGATTTGAACCGATCGAGATATTATCAATAACTGTTTCTGTAGCAGCATCAAAAACAGTAATGTTTTCTGTGAATCTATTAACTACAAAGATCTTACTACCATCCAAAGAATAAATTATCTCATTGGGATAATCTCCTTCCGGAAACTCACCAACATTGTAGTTCTCAATTTCTCGCGATCTGTAATTGTTTTCATAATCACTAAGCCTTTTACCATTTTCACCTGGGATAGATTTTGTAATTTCCTGTGCAGTTAAATTAATTACAATATATAATATAATTATTATCATAAAATTATTTATTTTCATACTAATTCTCCTTTTATCATCGCATCTTCAAATTATTTCTTAAAGACCTGTCCCATGAAATGTGAAGCCTATTTCATCAGGATCATTTTCTTAGTGGAAGTGTATCTACCACTTCTCAGTTTATAGAAATAAACACCGCTGGAAACCGATTTATTGTTTTCGTCTGTTCCATTCCAAACAACTGAATGTTGACCTACTGATTGATGAACATTTACAAGAGATTTAACCTTATGCCCTTTAAGATTATAAATCTCTAATGTTACATTATCTTCTTCTGCAAGATTGTAGTTTATAGTTGTTGTTGGATTAAAGGGATTAGGATAGTTTCCCAATAAAACAGTTACATTTGATACCGAATCTTCTGCATCTGTTCCAATCACCGTTAATGTAACTGGAATAATAGCTTCATCTCCATTATAAGTAATAATTATCTCACTTTCATAAATCCCTGCTGTTAGATCGGTAGTATCGAATGTAATTTCAATTGTGTCGGTTTCATCTTCCAATAATTCACCAAAATTAGGGTTAATAGAAAGCCAACCATCACCATTAAGATAGTTGATCTCAATATCATAACTTACCGTTCCCGAACCAATATTTGTTATCGTAAATTCATCGGTGAATATTTCATTGCTCATCATTTCTAAAACAAATTCATCAGGGTTGATTTCGATTTCTGGTTCCGGAATAATACTACCATTCTCATCGGTTTTAATCAGCCAAAAATCACCTTCTCCAGCTCCGAAGGAAACTGTAGTAGCACCAACAATATATCCGCCATCACTTGTTTGTTGAACAGATTTTGCTACGTCATTATCATAACCACCGAAAAGTTGTTCCCACTCTTGTGTTCCGTTTGCATCTGTTTTTATAAGCCAGGCATCACCTATTCCGGCACCATAAGACCATGTCCAAGCTGCAAGAATATATCCTCCATCGGTTGTCTGCTTTACTTCAAAAGCTTTATCTTCACTGGTTCCGCCAAATGTACTATCCCACTCATGTGTTCCGTTTTCATCTGTTTTTATCAACCAAACGTCATACTCTCCTTGACTAAAAGATTGTGTTTCACCGGCTATGATGTATCCGCCATCAGTCGTTTGTTGTACCGAAAAAGCGATATCAGATAATGTACCTCCATAAGTATTGTCCCATTCCAGAGTTCCGTTTTCATCTGTTTTTACCAGCCAGACATCTCTGTCGCCTGCACCATAAGATTCAGTCAATCCGGTAATAATATATCCGTCATCAGTAGTTTGTTGAACGGAATAAGCTTTATCTACTTCAACACCACCATACGTTTCATCCCATTCCAATATTCCGTTTTCATCTGTTTTTATCAGCCAAACATCATAAGACCCGGCTCCGTAAGATAGTGTCTGCCCGGAAAGAATATATCCTCCATCGGTTGTTTGCTGAACTGTAGAGACAACATCATATTGGGGTCCACCAAAAACACGAGTCCAAATTGAATCTCCAAAAGCATCAGTTTTTATTAAACGAATATTATGGCCTGTTACTCCATAAGATTGAGTTGAACCGGTAAGAATATATCCACCGTCGGTTGTTTGTTGAACAGATTTTGCACCATCAGCATATATACCGCCAAATGAATTATGCCATTCCAATGTTCCGTAAGCATCCGTTTTTACCATCCAAGCATCCCAATAACCTGCTCCATAAGATTGACCGGATCCTACAATAACATATCCTCCATCGCTTGTTTGTTGAACAGATTCAGCATTTTCATAATCAACACCTCCGTAAGTCTCACTAAAAACAATTGCACCAAGCGATAAAGCTGTTATCAAAAAAATTGATATTATTATAGTTTTTCTCATTTTTCACTCCTAAAATTTTATAATCCAGCTATCCGGTTTTCCCCAGATCCCAGCCAGGATCAAATTCAGCATAACTTAAACAGAAGGTCATCAATATACAAATGCACCAAACTATTTTTTTCAACCGCTACTCCTCTACATGCTTTATTTATACTATTAATTTTTTACAAAAATAGCTCACCTTTTTTACAAAGTGAGCTATCTATTGATTTGGATTTTACGTCAAATTTTTCTTATTTGATCAACAGCATTTTCTTTGAAACTTCAGAAGAGACTGTTTTCATTTTAACAAAATACATTCCACTGGAAGTAGAATTGCCTTTGTTGTCTTTTCCATTCCATACAAAGTTTGTATTTTGTACAATTTCATTATTCACAATTGTTTTAACAAGCTGACCCTTTATGTTGAAGATCTTAACTGATACAGGCTGCAGAATGTCATTCTCATTTATTGAAAGAGCGATATTAGCTGTTGGATTAAATGGATTTGGATAA
>JAGLPW010000185.1 GCA_023137125.1 Candidatus Cloacimonadota bacterium
AAAGGAGAATTAAAATGAAAAAGAATCTTAGTTTAATCGTATTAGTGGCTTTAGCAGTTTCAGTAATCAATGTTTTTGCTATTATCAATAGCAGTAACGACACATCTATCCAGGCATATGCAAAAAGTAATCTTTGTACAGCACAAGGTGATTTCATGCCAGCTCCATTTGAAGAGGTGATAGTTGAAGAAATCTCTAATGAAAGTAATGGTAATGTTTGCAGTGCTCAGGGTGATGTTAGACCTCCAGCATAGGATGAAGAAGAAGATGATGTACCTGTCACAGCTAGCGCTCAAGGTGATGTTAGACCTCCAGCATGGGATGAAGAAGAAGATGATGTACCAAGTACTAGTTAGTTTAAAGAGTTTTGTATAATATTTTGAATATATGATAAATTTCATACAACTGTATGGTGCAATAATTTTGCGCCCGATTGTGTTATTTTGTTGGTTTTTGGTTTATCTAAAAAAATCAGAAGATTCTAATTTAACAAAATATAACATTAAATCATTTATGATCTTTCTGCTGATATTCATCATTTGGAATATATTTGCAATTCTATTCTCTAAAAACATTAATTTAGCGAGATATATTTATCTTTTCTTCTGGGCAATAGCAACAATCTTTGAATTCTTTATTATTCTTAAAGCTCTTTTTATCTCGTTAAATCTAGAAAGAAAACAAAATACAATATTTATGATAATTTTATTTATTTTATCCATTCCGGTGATATTAGCTGCAATTTTATCTCATACAAAAAGAACATATAACCCGATAAACACAACTGATTTCTATAATATGATCCTCTTGCTATTTGGAACTGTTATGATAATAAGAAATATATTATCAATCAATTTTTTCGTTGATAATATAGAATCTTTCTTTATCTTTACAGGATTTGCCTTATACTTTGGATTACATATTCTTGCGAGCAATACCGTTTCATTAAATTTCAGACATTATTGGTTTTTTGCACAATATGCCACATTGATCAGTTTAATTTATTGGATAGGGAGCGTATTTTTTATATGGAAAATCAAATCCAAGCATTTGTTTTAATATCTTCTATTGCTTTAGCCCTTTTTGTTTTAATTGGAGTTTATCTAATTATTCGATTAAAGCTAAATGATATTTTACTTAAGAGATCAGAGGAAAAATTAAAAAATTTCAATGAGACACTTCAATATATGGTTGCGGAAAAAACTGAAGAATTACAGCTATCAGAAAAAAAATTCCGTAATCTTTATGAACTTAATAAAGAAGTTCTTGAAAACTCACCTGCAGGTATTATTAAACTGAATCGTAAACACGAAATTGATTTTTTAAATCAGGAAAGTTTGTTATTGTTATCATCTGATAATGGCTTAAATAATTTTCTTGGTCTATTAATCACAAAAATTCCGCAATTTAATCGAGCTGGTTGGGCAAGCCTTTTTAACCAATTAAAGAAAGGAAATGAGATTGAAGGTGAAGAGACATTTTCTAAACAATCCGATAAGGCTATAGTCAAGATTAAAGGAGTTCCCATTTTTGAAGAAGGGATATACTCCGGAGCAGTACTTCTTTTAAATGATAATACCGAAAGCATTATGGCAGAAGAAAAATTAAGACGTAGCTTTGAAATGCTACAAAAAGCTACTGAAGATATTATTCAAGCAATGTCTTACACATCTGAGATCAGAGATCCATATACAGCTGGTCATCAAAAGAAAGTATGTGAACTGGCCGTTGCTATCGGTGAAGAAATGAATATTACAGAAGAACAATTACAAGGAGTAAGATTTGCTGCAATGATCCATGATATTGGTAAAATATCTGTTCCATCAGATATCTTATCAAAACCTGGAAAGATCGGGATTACTGAATTTGAAGTTGTAAAAGGACATAGCCAGACCGGATATGAACTTCTAGATAAGATCAACTTCCCGTGGCCAATTTCAGAAATTGTTCACCAACACCATGAAAGAATGGATGGAAGTGGATATCCATATGGACTTAAAGAAGATGAGATCCTTCTTGAGGCTAAAATTATTTCAGTCGCAGATACTGTGGAAGCTATGACAGCTCATCGACCCTATAGAGCTGCTTTGGGAATTAAAAAAGCTCTTAAAGAGGTTACTACCAATAGAGGAAAGTATTTCGATTCCAATGTAGTTGATGCATGTGTTAGTGTTTTTAGCAATGGCTTCCAATTTTCAGAATAATCTAAGGATAATTTTTTGATAAATAAAATAGCGATAGTAATCATTATAACTATATTATTGAGCTCATTCTGCAATGCTTTGGATGTCCCCTATTCTGAAAATCCAGTGTATTCAAAACAAAATCAAATTAGCAACTTTTTATGTAGCATACCACCTGATTCATCCAGTATTCCACTTGAAACAAACTGTTGGATTTGGCATAATAATGAAAATATATATATTTCATGGGAAGCCGATACAGATGAAAATTTCATGATTGGGAAATATTCTCCAAATGATGTTTCCGCACAGGCAGATCAACTGTGCGTACAAATAATCACCGATCAAATAAATTGTTACGCTTATGGATTTATAGCATACCCTCTTGAAAATAAATCTGACTTTGTACGTTCTACTTCACACTCTCTAGATTATGATTGGAATAGTACCTATGAGTATT
Organism: Candidatus Cloacimonadota bacterium; assembly: GCA_023137125.1. Classification (GTDB taxonomy): domain Bacteria; phylum Cloacimonadota; class Cloacimonadia; order Cloacimonadales; family TCS61; genus Tenebribacter. Next base: position 2,644 of record JAGLPW010000185.1, read on the forward strand.
CTTCAACTAACCAGAATTCTAAATGGCTTGTTGTAATGAAAATCCCGCTAAAAGATCTGCGTTTTAATGGAAAGCCGCCTTATAAATGGAAAATAATCCTTTCTCGTTATTTTAAGAATGATGATAAATATTATACTACCCCATTCCTCACAACTCAGATGGGAAAAGATTATTTTAGAAAGGCTTTAGACATCACGATAAACAAAGAGATTCGTAGAGATAGGAATTTATATTTACGACCATATTCTATTGTGAAATCTGATCTGTTAGAAAATGATACAAAATTTAATTTCGATAGCTTTGGTCTAGATCTCTCTATTAAACCATCCTCTTCTTCAAAATTAAAATTTACTTATAATCCTGATTTCTCAGATGTACCAATTGACGATGAATCAAACAATTTTAATTCTAAATATGCTTCATTTTACGCAGAAAACAGGTATTTTTTCATTAAGGATCTAAATGCCCTTGGAGTAAGTTCAACTTCATTTTATTCAAGGCAGATCGTGCAACCAGATTATGCAGTAAAATTCACCGGAAGAAATGATAACCTAACATACGGTGTACTCTCTACCAAAGTAAAACAGGTTGCCCTGGGTAACGTAATTGTCGATTCAAACGATATCTATAATATAATAGCAATAAAACCTTCATCAGATAACTTCAATTTCCAATTTACACTTCTTAATAGAATGAACAAAAATTATCATAATGAAGTACTTCACTTAAAACCAAATTGGGAATTTAGAAAGGATCAATATCTCTGGGTTGACTTGAACCTTTCAACTAAAAAAACACTTGAAAATGGTACAAACAATGGATATTTTGCAATTGCAGGATATGATTATAAAAATGATGATTTCAATTTTGCAATAAGCGCAACACAGATGAGCAAAGATTATGCAGTTGATATGGGAAAGATCTATGAAGATGATTATTACGGTTGGAATCTTAATTCTTATTTAATAAAGGAATTTAGCAATATTCATTTGCGATCAATCACATCAAATATTAATGCAAGCGAGGAAATTGACAATCACACAAGTGAACTACTGGAACGATATGCACATTTCGATCTAAATTTGATAACTAATTATCATTTGGATTTTGAAATTGATTGTGTATCTGTAAAAGAGTTGTGGTCTGAGAAATATTTTGATAAATATCAAATTAGTTTTCAATCAACCTGGAGCAAACCAAAATTATTTAATGCATTTGTAGGTATTAATTATGTAAATTATATTATTTATGTTCTTAATAATGATTATCAGGGACGCTATCTTCAATTAGGATTAAGAGGTATTATTAATAAATATGTCTCTTACTCTATAATAGTCGATAATATGACTTATTTTGATGTTCCTAATGTAGATTATATTGATGATAATTATTGGCTGGCAAATCTGGATTTTTCTCTCAGTCTTTCTAATAGTCTTGATCTCACAAGTGGTATTCGTTTTAATAATTATGAATATGCTTATACCGACTCAGATGATGTTTATCATGATTACTCGCAGCATGTAGGATTGTTTTCTAACCTTCGTTGGCAGTTTATGAAACATAATTATATTTATCTGGGTTATAACTCTGCCAATAATGAAATAAATGATATCAGTGAATATAGTCATCAGCAAGCATATTTAAAAATTTCATATTCATTCTAAAGAACTCATTTTATTTTATTTTTAATCCATATTTTTTCTTTCTAAACGGAAATCACTTATCTTAATTAAATTAAACTTATTTAGTACATAATACTGGATTCTTCTATAACAAACAATCATTTATAAAAAACATTTGACATCCAATTCCTGATTTTAAAAACCTACTTCCAAATAAGATCTTTGGGGGAGTATAGAAAATTATGAAATATAAAACCGGGATTGACATTGCAATTAACAAATTTATTGGTAAAAAAGGCGCTTTAATTCCACTTCTACAAAATGTTCAGGATATTGAAGGATATTTGTCTAAAGAAGTGATGAGTTATGTTTCTGAAAAAACGGGGATCAAACTTGCACACATCTACGGTGTAGCAACATTTTACACAATGTTCAGATTAAAACCACGGGGAAGACATATAATACGAGTGTGTAAAGGAACTGCCTGTCATGTTTCAGATGCAAATTCTATCATGAATGAGATCAATAATCAGTTAGATCTATCAGGAGAAGAAGATACAACTAAAGATGGAAAATTCACTGTAATGCCAGTTGCCTGCCTCGGTTGTTGCAGCCTTGCCCCTGTTATAATGATTGATGATAGTACACATGGCAAATTAACTCCCGATTCAATTGGGAAAATATTAAAGAGATTTGAATAGGGGGATGATTTGAGTTTAGTAATAAAGGTCGGTTTAGCAAGTTGCGGATTAGCAGCTGGTGCTGGTGAAGTTTATGAAGCTATTCTAAAACACACAAAGAAAAATGGTATAGATGCTGAAATAAAAAAAACAGCTTGTATCGGAATGTGTTTCGTTGAACCCCTGGTTGAAATTTACGAAGAAAAGAAAAAATCTATCACATACGGAGATGTTACACCAGAAAATGTCGGAAATATTATTGATGCTTTTTCTAAAGGAAAGCCTCTCGAAGAAAATGTGATAATTTCAAACATTCTTAAAGGAAGCGAAAATAAAACATATAAGAAGCAAAAGAGAATTGTTTTACGTAATTGTGGCATCATCGACCCTGTTTCAATTGAAGATTATCTTGCAACTGATGGCTACAAAGCTCTTGAAAAATCTGTGAAAGATATGAGCCGTGAAGATATCATTGATGAAATAAAAAATTCTGGACTTCGTGGACGTGGCGGAGCTGGTTTCCCAACAGGTTTGAAATGGGAATTTGCATATAATGCACAGAATGAAAAGAAATATATTGTATGTAATGCTGACGAAGGAGACCCAGGTGCTTTTATGGATAGAAGTGTATTGGAGGGTGATCCTCACAGTGTGATCGAAGGAATGATCATCGGAGCTTATGCAATTGGGGCTGATGAAGGTTATATCTACTGTCGGGCAGAGTATCCGCTAGCTATTAAACATCTAAATATTGCAATTGAACAGGCAACAGAAAAAGGATATTTAGGAGAGCGCATTTTTGGAACTGACTTCAATTTTGAACTTCATATTAAAGAGGGAGCCGGTGCTTTTGTTTGTGGTGAAGAGACAGCATTAATGGCATCTATTGAAGGTAAACGAGGAATGCCAACCATAAGACCGCCCTTCCCTGCACAATCTGGTCTTTGGGGAAAACCTACAAATATTAATAATGTAGAAACTTTTGCAAACATTGCCTGGATCATATTAAATGGCGCAAATGAATATGCAAAATATGGAACTGAGAAAAGTAAAGGAACCAAAGTATTTGCCCTGGCTGGAAAGATAAAGAACAGTGGGCTTATTGAAGTTCCAATGGGAATGCCACTAAAAGATGTTATATATGATGTTGGTGGTGGAATGAAAACCGAAAGACCATTTAAAGGAGTACAATTAGGTGGTCCTTCCGGTGGTTGTCTCCCTGTTGAACTTTTAGACACAATTGTAGATTATGATTCGATAAATAAAACCGGTGCAATTATGGGTTCCGGTGGTATGGTAGTGATGGATACTGCCAGCTGTATGGTAGATATTGCCAAATTTTTCCTGAACTTCACTCAAAATGAGTCTTGCGGCAAATGCACTTTCTGCCGGATTGGAACAAAACGCATGCTTGAAATTCTTACAAGAATATCTGACGGCAAAGGAAAAATGGAAGATATCGATACATTGGAAGAACTTTCGCAAAACATAATTAAAGGTTCTTTATGCGGTCTGGGGCAAACTGCTCCAAATCCGGTTTTAACTACTTTAAAATATTTCAGAGATGAATATATCGCACATATAAAAGATAAAACTTGTCCGGCTGGAGTTTGCACATCTCTTCTTAAATATGAAGTAATTGAAGATAAATGTATAGGATGTACAGTGTGTGCTATGAAATGCCCGGTAGATTGTATTTCCGGTGAACGAAAGCAAGTTCACTATATAGATCAGGATGCATGTATTAAATGTGGTGCTTGTTATGATGCCTGTAAATTTGATGCTATAAAAAAAGGATAATCGATATGATAACTATAAAAATAAATGGAAAAGAAATAAAAACTGAAAAAGGTAAGAAAATACTAGATGTGGCAAATGATATTGGAATTCAAATTCCTACACTCTGCCACGACAAAGAGTTATCACCTTATGGTTCATGTTGGGTTTGTGCTGTTAAAGTAAAAGACAGAAGGGGCTTTGTAACCGCTTGCGGGACTGAAGCATTAGACGGAATGGAGATAGAAACAGATTCTACAGAAGTACATAAAGCTCGTAAAATGGCTCTTGAACTCCTACTTTCAGATCATTATGCAGATTGTGAAGCACCTTGTAAAATTGCATGTCCGAATCAAGTAGATATCCAAAGTTACGTTTCATTAATAGCTAATGGGCAACATAGAGAAGCGGTAAAAGTGATTAAAGAAACTTTACCAATGCCGCTTTCTATTGGAAGAGTATGCCCTGCCTTTTGTGAAGAAGAATGCCGTAGATCTATAGTGGAAGAACCTGTTGCAATCCGTCAATTGAAAAGACATGCAGCCGATTTTGACATATTTAATAAAACACAATATGTGCCCAAAAAAGCTCCGAACAATGGAAAAAACATTGCAATAGTTGGTGCCGGACCATCCGGACTAACTTGTGGATATTATCTTTCTAATCAAGGCTATAATGTTACAGTTTTTGAATCAGCACCAAAAGCGGGTGGATGGCTAAGATATGGTATTCCAGAATACAGACTACCCAAGAAGATTCTTGATAGAGAAATTAAACTCATGTGCAAGAATGGCATGAATATTAAATATAAAACCCAATTAGGAAAAGATATAACTCTTTTTGAATTGAATACAAAATATGATGCAGTTTTCCTTGCTATCGGTGCACAAAATGCTGTTCCAATGAGAGTGAAAGGGAACAACCTTGAAGGATGCTTTCTCGGTGTAGATTTCTTAAGAGATCTAACACTGGGAAAGAAAATCAAGCTTGAGAAGAAAGTAGCTGTTATCGGTGGTGG
>JAGLPW010000186.1 GCA_023137125.1 Candidatus Cloacimonadota bacterium
ATACAAAAACAAAACTTTTAGCTAAAACAAATGTCATTAAGATTTGCTAATATAGCGTCCCCTTTATCCTAATACATCTTTATTGCTAAGTTGGAGAAACATATGAGTGAATCACGCCATGCACGTCTATTAATACTTGGTTCCGGCCCTGCGGGTTACACAGCTGCCGTTTACGCTGCACGTGCCAACCTTAATCCAGTCATTGTTACTGGCATGGAAATGGGCGGTCAGTTAATGACAACCACTGATGTTGATAACTGGCCCGGCGATAATGAAGGTGTGCAGGGCCCGGAACTCATGCAACGCATGCAGTCACATGCCGAACGTTTTGGCACTGAAATTATTTTCGACCATATTAATGAAGTGAATTTAGAACAACGTCCCTTCATCCTGAATGGCGACTCCAACACCTACACCTGTGATGCATTAATTATATGCACCGGTGCCAGCGCCATGTATCTGGGGCTGGAATCAGAAGAAACCTTTAAAGGCAAAGGTGTGTCTGCCTGTGCTACCTGTGATGGCTTCTTTTATAAAGGTCAGAAAGTAGCTGTTATCGGTGGTGGTAATACTGCTATCGATTGTGCTCGAACTGCTGCTAGAATGGGAGCAAATGTTACTCTTGTTTATCGTCGTACAAGACAGGAAATGCCGGCTGAAGCTTATGAAGTAGATGCTGCTGAAGAAGAAGGGATCAAATTTCATTTTCTTACCAATCCGGTAGAAAATCTTGGGAAGAAAGGAAAACTCAAGGCTATTAAAATGGAGAAAATGAAACTTGGTGAACCGGATGATAGCGGAAGAAGAAGACCGGAGCCAACGGGAGAATTTTTCAAAGAAGAATACGGAACTGTGATAGCTGCAATTTCCCAAAAGCCAGAAGTTACATTTGTTACTAAAAAAGTTAATCAGATCAAGGGAAAGGAGCTTCCTTTAACAAGATGGGATACTGTTGTTGCTGACGAAGAAACACAATTTACAGGCTTTGGTAAGATATTTGCCGGTGGTGATTTCCGCAGAGGACCAGCAACTGCAATTGAAGCTATCGCAGATGGTAGAAAGGCTGCAGAATCAATTGATAGATTTCTGAATAACCAACCGATGATCGACCCGGTTAAGCTTTTCGATTCCAAAAAAGAAAAGAAATTGAAGGATGTTGACCCAAAAGAATTTGAACAATATGAAGAAATTCCACGCTTCAAAATGCCTGAATTAGAACCAAAGGTTAGAGCATCAAATTTCAAGGAAGTTGAAACCGGTTTTGAAGAAGAGGATGCACGTGCAGAAGCTGATCGTTGTCTGGAATGCGGCTGTAATGTGAACGAAACTTGCGATCTTCGTAATTACGCTACTGAATATAAAATAGAAGTTGATCTGTTCATGGGCGACAAAAACAAGCTTCCTATAGATGATAGCCATCCATTCATACGACGTGATGCAAATAAATGTATTAACTGCGGAAGGTGTGTAAGAATTTGTGCTGAAGTTCAAGGACCTGGCGTATTAGGTTACATCTATCGGGGATTTACAACATATGTAGCACCTGAATTTGGTGAGAGCCTTTCTAAAACAAATTGCGAGATCTGCGGTAAGTGTATTGATGTATGTCCTGTAGGAGCATTACTCCCAAAAAATACAAATACAAAACTAAACCCGCATCTAAGTAAAAAAACAACTCAAAATTGTGGGCTTTGTGGAACAGGGTGTAATATCGAAGTAAGTGTTCAAGATAACCATGTTACAATAGTAGAGCCTGCAGATGGAGAAACTTTTAATCAGAGAGATCTGTGCTTTGATGGTAAATTCGGTTGGCAGATATTTGAAGATGAAGACAGGATCAAACATCCATTTAAGAGAGATAATGATCATTGGCTTCCAATAGAAAAAATGGATATTACTGCAGAAATAATCCGTGAAAAATTGGAGAATGCTGAATCTAAAATGGTCTATATTTCTCCAACTTCATCAATTGAAGAAACACTTTTAATACAGCATATAGCAAAAAAAATAGGTTCACAAATATCTTCTCTTTCTATATATGAAAGTTTTGTTGATAAGCTGACTGATACAAATCTTTATACAAAAACATATGATGATCTGGAAAAGGCAGAGTGTATCGTTTTAGTTGGCAAGATGAGTAAAGTTCATAAAACCATTGCTCGCAGATTACAGAGAAATGGTGCAAAGTTAATCTTAATAACTAAAGAATCTTGTGATTTTAACGATTTTGCTGATGAACTACATAATGATGAGCCAATTGTAAGGACATTAGAAAAGATCCTTCAATATAATATTGAACTGGTAAAAGAAGAGATGGATGATATTGATGATATTGAACATAGCGTTGATCCTTTGAAGCTTGATCTTCCAGAAAAAACTGTATTTATGTATAATCGTGATCTTATCTCAGAAGAATCTATTTGGAACATCTGGGCCATCTCATCTCTAGTTTGTAATTTTGAAGAAGGATCCGGTATACTTCCAACTTCAAAGTTCAATAATTTCCGAGGATTCCAGAAACTTGGTATCAGAGCAGGTGAACCTGCTAATTATAATTTCGTACTATTCTATGGTGAGTTACCTTGCGAAGAACAGAAAAAACGAATAAAAAATAGTAACTTCATAGTATCGGTCAATACACATATCGATGATGCAGATTCTTCTCACTTGCTTTTACCAAAAGCATCTTATCTTGAGTTGGAATCTTCTGCAATTGCCGATGATGGTAGAATTTCCAACTTCACGAATCCAAAAAATTCGACAATCCATAATGAACTTTTAAAGACATTTAAAAAAGCCGGATTACTAACTGCACAAGAGGCTAAGATTTCATTCTGGAATAAAAAAGCTGAAATGTTCTTAGCAAAGAAAGTGAAGACAAGATACTTATCAAATCAAGAACTTCTTGATTTCCTATATACTATCGAGAATATGCACTTTGATGCGCCTAAACAAGCTAGTGTTCAGAAGAAGCGAATAACCAAGCTAAAAAAAAAGGCTAAATAATTAAGATCAAAGATCAAGGGAGTGGGTTTATCCACCCCTTTTTATTGCTCTGATTCACTCTATTAAATAAATTGCTTGCATAAATTGATTATTATATTTATTTAACAACATATTAATTTATAAAGGTATTATATGCGATATTTTCTTATTTTCATAATTATAATTTGCACTGTCGGCTTATTAATAGCAGATTCGCAGATTGATAGTTTGGAAACTCATTTGAAGAGTGCCGATCAAAATGAAAAGGTTTTTTTTCTAAATGAGCTTTCACAAGCATATCAAGAAATATCCGCACGTAAAAGTATAGACTACGCCCATTCAGCTCTTCAGATTTCTCAGGAATCCAACAATAAGAAAGATATTGCTTTATCATTTACAAATTTAGGCTCTGCATACTATCATCTTAGCGACTTCAAAAAAGCAGTGGAGTTTCACACAGATGCTCTGGAGATGTATCAACAAATGGCGGATAAAATAGGAATGCTTAATGTTAATAACAGCATTGGGTTAGATCATGAAAGACTTGGAAATTACGATAAAGCACTAGATTTCTTTCTTATTTCTTTGAAACTCAGCAATGAAATTAACTATCAACATGGTATCTCAATGGGTCTAAACAACTTAGGAAATCTATATCACTCATTGAACAATTACGATAAAGCTCTGGAATATTTCCAGCGAGCACTTGAAATAGAAGAAGATAGCGGAAATAAAAAAGCGATCTCTACTGCCTTAAATAATATTGGGATAACTTTTGCTGATCGGGGAGATTATTCAGAGTCATTAATATATTATAACAAATGTTTAGAAATTGAGCAGGAACTTGGTAACATTAAAGGGATTTCATCAATATTGAACAACCTGGGAATCGTTCATGAAAAATTACAAGAATATGATAAAGCTCTAGTCTATTTCCAAAGATCTCTCGACCTGATCCTGGAAACCGGAAATCAATATGGAATTGCTGATACATTTATTAATATCGGCAAATTGCAAATATTAATGGACAATATGTCAGATGCATATGCAAACATTAGCCAAGGCCTCAAATTTGCATCTGATATCAGCGCTCAACATCTTATAATGGATGGATATCTTGCATTATCAGATTTCTATAAAGCAAATGGAAATAGTGAAGAATCTTTTCGCTATTTCAGGCTTCACTCAAAGATAAGAAATGAAATTTTTAGTGAGGAAATGACTAATAAGATCACAAGTATGCAAGCAAAATTTGAGATGGGCGAAAGAGAACATGACATCGTCCAATTAGAAAAAAACAATCAAATAATGGAACTGCAGGCGGAAAAAAGAAAACTTTATTTATTGTTACTTCTCGGTAGTCTTTTCATGGTTACAGGTTTTTCATTAATAATTTTTAAACGTTATAAAAACAAACAAGATAATAATAAGATACTGCAAACTGAGATTCTTGATAGAATGTCTGCAGAGAAAAGATTAATAAAAAGATTGCACATTGAAAAGGTTATTACAAAGATATCAGCTAGATTTATCAATGTCTCTGATTTCGATACGTCTGTTGATGACACACTAAAAGATATCGGCGAGATGTGTGGTGCAAGTCGTTCTTACCTATTTTTATTAGATAAAAATAAAGACACACTTGACAACACCCATGAATGGTGTAATGAAAATGTGAAGCCACAAATTAGTAATCTGCAGGATATTCCCGTAAGTTCATTACCATGGTGGATGAACAAATTAGAGAATGATGAAGTGATCCACATTGCTGATGTTTCTAAAATGCCACCGGAAGCACAACAAGAAAAGAAATTACTACTAGAACAGAATATTAAATCTTTATTGGTACTACCATTAATATCTGCCAGTAATCTGATTGGTTTTATGGGATTTGATAATGTGACAAAAGCTGAAGAGTGGAAGGAAGAAGAGCTTTCACTCCTTAAAATTTCTTCTGAAATACTGGGTGTCTATTTTGAAAAAAAAGAGATCGATACAAAATTAGAAAAGGCCTATTTTGGATTAGAAAAACGAGTGCATGATAGGACTAGAGAACTAGCAGAAATCAATCATGAACTGCAAATTGAGGTTACAGAAAGAAAAAGAATTGAGATCCAGCTAAATGATAGTTTCATCAAGTTGAAAAAAGCTATCGAAGAAACTATAAATGCATTTATTTCAGCTGTTGAGATTCGTGACCCTTATACGGCAGGACATCAGCTTAGAGTTGCAAAATTGAGCTGTGAAATTGCCAATGAAATGAATTTGAATAAATTGCAACTTGATGCAATAAGAATTGCTGCCATTCTTCACGATATTGGAAAAATATATATTCCAAATGAAATTCTTTCTAAACCATCTTCCCTCACAGAAACTGAATTTAGCGTGATCAAGAATCATCCTTTGGCAGGTTATGATATTTTAAAAACAATAGATTTTCAAATGCCTATTGCTAAAATTGTATATCAACATCATGAAAAACTTGATGGTTCAGGCTATCCGCAAGGTCTTATTGGGAACGAAATAATGCTTGAAGCCAGGATCGTGAATGTTGCCGATGTTGTTGATGCCATGATCTCTCAACGTCCTTACAGACCTTCACAAGGTATTGATGATGCACTTAAAGAGATAAAGGTAAATGCAGGGATACTGTATGATCCGGAAGTAGTAGATGTTTGTTTGTACATTTTCAATGAAAAAGGATTCCAAT
>JAGLPW010000187.1 GCA_023137125.1 Candidatus Cloacimonadota bacterium
CAGAATTTTGAATTTCACATAAATAAAAGGGGGGTGATTTCTTTGCCAAAAGTTATTGCTAAAAGTGGTGAATCTTTTCAAGTACTGCTTAGAAGGTTCAAAAAGTCTTGCGAAAGAGCTGGTCTTTTATCTGATGTTAAGAAGAATAAATATTACGAAAAGCCAAGTGTAGTTCGCAAAAAAGAAAAAAACGATCAAGTAAGAAAGGCTATGAAGCGTCTTAGAAAACAGAGACGTTTTTCATAAAGATATGCTCACACGAATTAATATTGATCTAAAAAAAGCGATGCAAGAGAAGGACAAAGACATGCTTAAAGTTCTTCGTGCATTGAAATCTGCAGTTCAATATCAGAAGCTTGAACAAAAGAAAGAGCTATCTGATGATGAGATTATTTCTGTATTAAAAATTCAGGTAAAACAACGCCAACAGGCAGCTGAACTTTATATACAGGGTGAACGTCCCGAACTTGCAGAGATCGAAAATAAAGAGATTGATATCATCAAAGTTTATTTACCGGAAGAAATCTCTGAAGCTGAATTAGAAAAAGAAGTCAGTGATGCTCTTGTTCATCTTAATGCTGAGTCTATGAAGGATATGGGAAATGTAATGAAATATCTCAAAGAGAAACTCGGCAGTAATGTAGATGGAAAAAGCTTAAGTGCAATTGTTAGAAGAGAATTGCAAAGCTGATCAATAATCAATAAAGTTCAAATGATTTGTGGGGGAGATAACTTATCTCCCCTTTTTTCTCTAAAGATTGTTTGATATTAAACAAAGGATGGAAAATGAATATTCTAGATATTATCTTAGGTGTCTTTTTATTAGTTCTATTATCTTATGGTCTAATAAAAGGTTTTATCAAAAGCGTTATTAGTCTTTTAAGTTTAGTTGTTATCGTTCTACTAATTGCCAAAACCGGTCATATCTTTAAAGGTATGCTTATCATAAGTTTGGGTTTTAGTGAATTATTAGCTATTGTATGTTCCTACATTCTAATTACTCTGGCAATAATAATTATTGCCAAAATTTCCATAAAGATCTTACAAATGATAATAGATTTTCTTAATTTGATATGGTTGGATAGGATTTTGGGTGCACTCTTTGGTGTTTTTAATGGAGCATTGATAATTGCAATTATTCTTCTATTACTAAATTTGTTACCATTTGAGGAACAGATCCGTGATTTTACATCTCCTTCTAGAATAGTTGTGAATATTCGTGACGTTACCGATAGAATTGAGTCGAAATATCCTGGATTAAAAGAAAAAATGCAGAACGCTGGAAAGAAAATTGATAAGAGTACAGAAAAAATTGAACAGCTGATCAATGAAAAGATGCCCAAATAAATGAATTCACATAAGCAGCTAGAGTACAATAAAATTAAGGATTTCCTTGCCCAGGAATGTCATTCCAAACTTGGAAGTAAAATGGCATTAGATCTGCAACCGATGCACACAATTGCAGATATTACTTATAAACTTGAGCTAACATCAGAAATCCAAATCTTATTAAGAAAGAGTATCTCGCATAATTTTGAAAATATCTCGGATATTGCAGAGATCATCTCAAAACAAAAGCATCAAACCTATAATTTTGAAGAATTTCAACAGATATATTTCAATGTTTCAACCGCAAATAGAATATCAAAGAGTACTGAAGAATTAAGTGATCATCCGCAGTATTTGAAATTTGTTAGCAGGATAATTCTGCTCGATGATATTGAGGAAAGGTTTAACCAGATATTTGAAAGTGATGGTGAAGTTAAAGATAATGCGTCATCGGCTCTGGCATCGATCCGCAGAAAAAAGAAGCAAGTAAGAAAAAACCTGGTTTCCACACTTAATAAAAAAGTTGAATCACTTTCTGCCAGCAAATTCATGCACGATAATATTGTTACTCAACGTGATGGCAGATATGTAATTCCAATAAAAGAGGGAGCATCTCCATTTGTCCCGGGGATTGTGCACGGGAGGTCTTCTAGCAAATCTTCAATTTATATGGAACCTCAGGAGATAGTTGGATTAAATAATGATCTTGAACTTGTGTCCAGCGAAGAAAAACATGAGATCTTCCGAATATTTAAAGAATATACAGAATTGATCCTTGATCATAAAAGTGTATTATTAAAAGAAATCAAATATCTGCAAGAGCTCGATTTTTTCTTTGCATCTGCAAGATTTGCGAATAAGCTCAAAGCAGAAAAACCAGTACTTTCAGAGAAATCTCAAATTAAATTAAAAAATGCCAGACATCCGCTTCTTATACTTACTTTTGAAGAATTTGAGGATGTGATCCCATTTGATCTGGAATTAGGATATGATTATAACCTTTTACTAGTTTCAGGTCCGAACACCGGTGGAAAAACGGTTACCCTAAAAACTGTGGGACTGCTTACATTAATGGCAAAATCCGGTTTACCGATCCCAGCTGACCCTCATAGTATTATCGGATCATTTGATTCTGTTTTTGCAGATATTGGAGATAGTCAATCACTAGAAAATGCTTTAAGTACATTTTCTTCTCATATCAAAAATATTCGCGAAATGACAGAAAACACTAATTCCAAAATACTAGTGCTTATCGATGAGATCGGTGCTGCAACAGATCCTGAACAAGGATCAGCTTTAGCTCAGGCTATCTTGGAAAACTTGGCAGAAAATGGCGCAGTGGGTATGATCAGTACACATTATACATCACTTAAGGTTTTTGCGGAGAAACATGAAAAATGCATAAATGCAGCAATGCAATTTGATCCTGATAAACACAAACCTACATATCAATTCAAACTGGGTTTACCAGGAAACAGTTTTGCAATTGAGGTTGCATCCAGACTTGGCTTACAGAAAGATCTTATTGAAAGGGCAAAAAATTTAACCGGTAAACAGAATGTAGAATTAACCGAACTGATAAAAAAAATGTCGGAAGAGAAAAAATCTCTGTCACGTCAATTATACCAATTTGAATTGAAAACTGCACTTTTAAATCAGAAGATATTGGAACATCAAGATCAGATAGAATCTCTGAAAAAAGATAAAAAGGAGATCAAGAAGAAATCTTTACGGGATGCCCGTGAATTTCTTACTTCCATGCAGAAAGAGTTGAACATGGAAATTAAGGATATTAAACAATCTAACAAAAAAGAGAAAAAAGATAAATTTGAAAAATCTTTAAAAAAAGTTACACAGCTTAATCGCGATTTGAGTGAGGAAGAAGAAAAACTTTCGGAAATTTCACATGAATCAGTATACGAACCAAAGATCGGTATGAAGGTTTGGCTTAAAGAGATGGAGATGGAAGGTGAAATAGTTAAGATCTCAGGAAAAAAAATCAAGGTTGATATGGACGGGATCTTCCTTAATACAACTTCAGATCGACTTTATCTAATTACAGAAAAGAAAGTAAAAAGATCAAATATTAAAAAGCATATCAATGTTCCAAAAAGTGAAGCAAAAATGGAATTGAAAATTTTAGGGCTTCGATTTGAAGAGGCTTTACCGGAAATCGAAACTTTTATTGACAATGCAGTTGTAAGCGGACTCCTCATGATACGTATCGTACACGGAAAAGGAACGGGAGCACTGCGAACAAAAGTTAGAAATTATCTGCGTACAAATAAGAATATCGAAGAATTTTTCTCACCTCCGCCGGAAGCCGGTGGAAGTGGTGTGACCGTAGTTAAGATCAATGAATAGGGGAGATGAATAATGGATCAGCATGTTATTGATGAAATTATTGAAAGAAATGATATCGTTGATGTAATCAGCAGCTACATCCCTCTAAAAAAAACGGGCAGTAATTTCAAAGCTCGTTGTCCATTTCATGATGAAAAAACCGCCTCTTTTATTGTTAGCCCCAAAAAACAGATCTTCAAATGCTTTGGTTGCGGGAAGGGTGGGAATGTAATTACTTATGTACAGGAATTCGAGAAGATATCATTTCCCGATGCATTAAAAAAACTTGCAGCACGCGCCGGAATAACTGTGCAGCAGACGATACGAAGCAAGGGTAAAGATTCCAAACGTGAACTGATCTACAAGATCTATGAACTTACCACCGGATACTTCTATAAAAATTTAATCGAACATGGAAGTGGTGCCTTAAAGTATCTGGTAGAAAGAGATATCAAAGACGAAACTATAAAAAAGTTCAAACTAGGATTTGCACTAAATTCTTATGGTGGATTGCGCAATTATTTGCTTAAAAATGATATTAATGAAAAAATCCTGGTGACAACGGGCTTGTTCACTTCCAAGAATAATGATCTGTTCCGTGAAAGGATAATGTTCCCGATCCATTCATCAACAGGCAAAGTGGTAGCTTTTGGCGGAAGAAAACTACACGAAAATCAATCTGGCGGTAAATATGTAAATTCCCCAACAACCGATATTTACACAAAGGGGAATGAGCTATATGGTCTTTTTGATACTAAATACACAATTTCCAAAAAAGATCATGCCTTGATATGTGAAGGTTATACTGATTTCCTAAGACTTTATGAAAATGGTTTTACAAATTCTGTTGCCTCTCTGGGTACAGCTCTAACCGATTCACAAATTAGCATTTTAAGTAGATTCACTGAAAATATTTATATGTTGTATGATGGAGACAGTTCAGGCAGGAAAGCTGCTGTTCGCGCTGCTGGAAAGATCTTGGGTAAAGGGTATAATGTAAAAATTGTTGGTCTTCCCAAGACTGATGACCCTGACAGCTATATCAGGAATAACGGTGCGGAAAGTATGAAGGAAATGATAGATAAAGCAAAACCTCTCGCTGAATTTCTGAAAGATGATGAAGTTATTGGTGTCGATAAAAAGGGTAAGCTTTCTGTTCTGTTTGATATTCTTAATGAAATAGAAGATGAAGTTGCTCAGGAACTGTTAATTCAGGATATTGCAGAAACATTTGGATTGACCGGACATGCGGTATCTTCCAAGATAAGAAAAAAAAGAAGATCATTTAAAAAAGAGACCGAAGATACAGAACTTTCCAAAATAGAACATTTTACAGAAGAACGAGATATTATATTACTTATTATTAATAATCAATCATTATATAAAAAAGTTGCGCAAGAGGTAGATTTGAGTTACTTTTTAACTGGAAAGTATAGAAAAATTTATAAAATAATTTCGGAGCATATAGAAGATATGGGTAATATTCCTGCTTTGATAAGCAAGATAGATGAAGAAGATACTAGAAATATGCTTTCAGAACTTTCTATGTCAGATCTTCCCACACAAACTATTGATGATGCTATCATTGCACTCAAAACCAGAAAGTTCCATACAGATCTAAAAATAATAAATGAAGAAATTCTTAATGATCCAACGAATATGGAGCTGTTTGCAAAAAAGAATGAGTTAAAAAAAGAAATATTAAAAATAAATAAAAAAGTGGTTAGAAAAACTTTGTACTAAGGAGATTAAATGCTTAGTTATAATGAGTGTGTTAAAAAACTAATTCAGATTGGTAGGAAAAATAATGATCTGCTTACCTTCAAGCAGATCAATGTTGTCCTGCCAAATAATCCGATCTTTCTCGATAAGATCGAACAGATTATTTCTGATCTTGTAGAAGAGGGGATTGAACTCATTGATGAAACTCAAAAGCGAGTTACAAAAAAGAAGATTTCCCTAAAGAAAACAAGAGCAACAAAAAAGTTCCGCAATCGGAAATACTATGATGATCCGGTGAGAATGTATCTGGGAGAAATGGGACGTGTTCCACTTCTGGATAGAGAGGGAGAGGTTCGGATCGCCAAGAAGATCGAGAGCGGTCAGCAACATATTAATAAAAATATTTTTAAAAGTGGCAGTACTCTTCGCGAGATGGAAAATTTTATACATCGTTATCGTGAGAAGAGAGTTAAGATCGATCAAATATTTAAGATCGAATATGGGACCTGGATGGATAAATCTCAGGAAGCTAACCTCGTAAATGAATTTGAACAAGTTATCAGAGAAACCAAAGCAATATTTGAAAAAATTGGTGAGATGATAGACAGTAGCGATATTGATGAGGACGAACACCTTTTAGATCAAGAACTAATTGATACACAAAGAGTTAAACTTATCGAGATATTCAATAATTTAAAATACAATGAGAAACTTCTGAAGAGAATGGTTTATCGTATTCGAAGTCTAGTCGATAGGATCAAAGATAGTCAGAAAAGTATTACACATCTTTCTAAGATCAGAAAATATTCTTTAGATGAAATTTGTACTTACGGAAGAAAAGCAAATAAATCTGAAGAAGACTATAAATTAGTTTTTGAAGAAACTAAAATAGAACCTGATGTATTTGTTGAGACCTTGCGTAAGATCAAAAATGCTAGAAGAAAGATACGCCGTGTGGAACTTGAAACACGTATGACAGCTGACGAAATGGTTGATCTATTAGATGAGATCGAACGTGGCGAAAAGATGAAGGAAAGATCTAAAAACGATATGATCGAAGCCAATGTTCGTCTGGTTGTTAGCATTGCCAAGCGTTATAATAATCGTGGCTTAGATTTTCTTGATCTAATTCAGGAAGGTAATACCGGACTTATGCGTGCGGTTGAGAAATATGATTATCGTAAGGGTTTTAAATTTAGTACTTATGCCACATGGTGGATAAGACAGGCAATAACACGGGCAATTGCAGATCAAGCAAGAACTATTAGAATCCCGGTTCACATGATCGAATCTATAAACAAAGTTAAAAGAGCAAGTAGAAAATTATTGCAGAAACTTGGAAGAGAACCATATCCTGAAGAAATAGCAACAGAACTGGATCTTCCTGTCGAAAAGATCAAGAACATCCTGGCGATAACTAAAGAACCTGTTTCGCTTGATAATCCAATTGGTCACGAGGATGAGGATAGTTTATTGGGTGATTTCATCGAAGATAAATCTACGATCTCTCCGGAAAGAATGGCTGAGAGAACCCTTCTCAAGAAGCAGGTTGATGATGTCTTAAGAACTTTAACCTCACGCGAGGAAAGAGTTATCAGATTACGTTTTGGAATTGATGACGGATATCACAGAACCTTGGAAGAAGTTGGAAATATTTTTAGTGTTACCCGTGAGAGAATACGTCAGATCGAAGATAAGGCCTTGCGTAAACTACGACATCCTACCAGAAGCCACGTTCTTGAGAAGTTCATAGAGAACTTCAATGTAAAATAATTTGCATTCTAAGAAATTCTTGACATAAAATTGGGTAAATTTGTTTTTACAGTCTTAAAATTAATAAGCGGGGCCTATAGCTCAGTTGGTAGAG
>JAGLPW010000188.1 GCA_023137125.1 Candidatus Cloacimonadota bacterium
GAAGCGGAATGTTGATTAATGTTTCGTGTATGCTGTGAAACTCCACAGATACACTTGTTAGCAGCATCTTCTTCATTTCAGTAGCAAACACTTTTTAACTACTTCAGTTTTGCCATTAATATTCAATTTGTAAAGATAAATACCAGATGAAACTTTCTTTTCTGAAGCATCTTCTCCATTCCAAACGATTGAATGCTCTCCTGCTGTTATTTGGTCGCTTAAAAGTGATTTTATCTTCTGTCCTTTGATGTTGTGAATCGAAAGATCTATATAGCCTTCTTTGGAAATTGAAAAAGATATTGTTGTGGTTGGATTGAATGGGTTGGGATGGTTTGAAAGGCGATTGTCCTGAATTATCATATTTCCTTGATTTACAGAAGTTGATTGCGAATATTTGATAGTTACGCACGAAACATCATTGTTTTGTGAAAAACATCTACCTGTGATATATACATTACCAGAGTTATCAAGAGTAATTGCTTTGGAGTTATCAGAATAATCTTCAACTCCATTATATTGAATAAACCATTCCTGAGTACCTGCAGTAGTATATTTTACAGTAGCATAATTATAATCATAATTACCTGTATAATCTATATAACCTGTAACATAAATATTTCCTTCTTGATCAACCGAAAGGTCATTTGGTTTTATTGTATCAACTAACCATAGTTCATTACCAAATTGATCATATTTAACAATTTGATATTCATCATGTCTATCACAGGTTACAATGACATTGTTCTCAAAATCTATAACTATATTAACAGGAGTATATGAATATCCAAGTGGGTCAGTAGCTAAATGAGAATCCCATATTAAATTACCATTATTATTGTATTTTATGGTTATAATTTCCCAACCTTCAGGTTCCCAACAATCACCAGTTATAATTACATTATTATCTAAATCTAAAGAAATATCTTTTCCAGTAGCCGAACCATATTGATTACCATAATAAAATGCATCCCATTGCACTATACCATCTGTGTTATATTTGATTGTTACAAAATTATAATAGTTGATACCTTGTCCTAATTTTATACCATCTCCACCAGTAATATAAACAGCTCCCGAATTATCTACTACAATTCCTGAGGGTTTAATCCAATTATCATATACCGGTTCATACAATGATATCCATTCTTCAGTTCCATCAGTATTATACTTTATAGTTACACATCGACAATATCCTGTAAATTCTGTCGAATAATAAGAAAACCCACTTACATATACATTACCCGAATTATCAATTGCAATTCCAATTGGTTTATTGGTATTGGCCCAAGATGGAGATTGATAAATCATTTCCCATAATTGATTACCATCAGAATCAAATTTTACCGTAACAATATCGTGCCAAGAATCAATTCCATAAATCGAACCTGTAATATAGATATTGTTTGAGTTGTCTACTGTAAGATCAACAGCGGTTTCACCACCAGTAGAAGTTTCATAAGTAACAGACCATTGTTCAATTCCGTTTGGATCATATTTAATAATTGTACAATTTGTTGTTAGAACATACACATTATTGAATTCGTCTAATTCAATATCTAATCCCGATATGTCTTGAATGGTATTTACCCACTCTTCTTGTACTATTTGTGAAAATAAATTTAGATTAATTAATAATAATATTATAAACAGAATATTATTCTTCATCTTTACTCCAACTTTCTAAGTTGCTGCTAATGTTCTGCGTATGCTGCGGATTCAAATAACTCCACATAATTACAAACGACCAAAGGTTTGAATCGAATGATTCAAGCCGAAAGAAAGAAAAACCCCTACAGCAGATACGCCTGTTACAGGCAGTTTCTTTTCCACCGGACGAACAAGAAAATGGAATGGAATTTGCCCAAACATCAGGGGAGAAGCACTTGCATATTTTATGACAATTGCACCTCTGAATTCCTGTAAAGGTAACCCACGATTTATATCTTCTAATTAACTTCAATACTTTGAGCTGGAACTCTCACTGAACGTACAGGTCGTAGTTTCCGGCGAATTGGTAAAAAATTTGCTTATCAAGAACTTCCACCGCAAATTCCGTTATCCTTTTCGTTATACAAACTTATTTTCCGACTTTTGTCGACTTTCAAAAACTGTCCAGTTTTAGAAAATTGAATCTACCACAAAGTCACTTCTACACCGAACTTAATTTTCCTCAATTGCCTGTAATGTTTGGCGTGTGCGGCGGGATCGGAACGATCACGACCGAACAAACCGACCAAACCTGAATCGGTACGATTCAGCCAAAACAAACCACCCAGCCTACCCGCTGACACGTCTGTTATGCACAAATTTATCAACTTCATTGTTTATCATTCTGAATAATCTTTAATTATTATTGAAATAAGCTTTTCAATTGTATTTTGCAAAAACATAATACTTTCAGAAATACTCTCGGTAGATTTATCAGTTGAATGAGCTTGTTTACCCCTGACTCTAGATGCACGTTTTATTTTATCTGAAATGTCTTCAAGATTTTCAGAAAGTATTGTAGCAATATTCTCTGCTATTGTTGTATTTCTATCTTTCTCTTTAATTTCGAATACTCGTTGTTTTATTTTGATAATTTTATCTTTTTTGATTGTGGAAGCATTTAACAATTGCTTAAGTTCTTTTTTTTCAGATTTATTTAATAAAGGTTGGTAAGCAAACTTTTGATTCAGAAACTCAATACGACCTTTGAAAAAGATATCTTCAATTAAACTCCAAAGCATTAATAATTTGGAACGTGGATTGATCTCGCATAAAGAACGATTGTACTGGTCTAAGATAAGATCGAGATACTCATAACAATTTAATAATTTTTCTATTTCGTTGTATTTCACTCCATGGTACATTTTTACAACATTATGAAAATAATATGAAACACCTTTTCTTGGAACTTTCTCTAATTTATCCGAGATTATCCGCAAACCGATTTTTTGGAGGTAAGAATAGCAATTAATTAATTGTTTTGCATGTTCAAGATTATGGGAAACAAAAATATCAATATCTTCGGTCTCATTTGTTGTATATACAATTTCTATGAGGTTATCTTCAAATAATCCAACTTTGATATTTTTCGGAAGAGAATTATCTTTAATGAATTTTTGAATATCTATAAAGATAGATCCTTTACTATTTGCAATAACTTTGACAAAAATATGTAATCTTAACTCCGTAACTTTGCTTTGTGATGATAGATGTTGATTATATAGCGATTTGAGACCAATATCAGTGAAGATAAAGTAACTTTTTACACTTTCAGTTTGAAATAATCCAGTTCCTTGAATTTTATTATTTTGTTTCCATAATTCGAAATCAGGAAAATTAACTTTGAACATTTCAATTATTGCAATATCAGGATAACTTTCAGCCCAAGTATCACTACTAATCAATTCCTGAAGTTTAGCTTTGTCATCAAAATAGAAATTGTAAATAATTCCATCTTTTGATGCTCCTTCAAATCTCATATAGTATTCCTTAATTCACTTTTTTGTGCATAATGTTTGGCGTGTGCAACGCTCTCTCACATCTTCTTCTTGCTCTACGCTTGACACGCTTGTTAGTGGCATTATTTCCTCTTAAGCAATACTAACTCAGTCTTTTTTGTATATTGTTTTAAGGCAATAATTCTGTTAGAAATCTTAATAAATGAATAATCTGAAATGTAATGATTGTTATCCACAGATGAAACTATCAATGAAGAAAATCTATATTTATCCCAAGGAAACCTTCTAATTGAATAAAGAGTAGATTTGTCAAAAATTAAAACATTATTGAATGGATTATTCTCTCTATTTTTTTCAAATTGTGGGGATTCAGCATATTTATGTGTTTGTTTTGTGTTAAAGTCAATTATATTAAGAAATCTTCCCTTATTAGTATTTGAGTAGCCAAGAATTCTATCATTAGTTAAGAAACTTGCAGATCCGTAATAAATATCGTCAGAAAATATTAACTTACCCTCATATGATAATACCTTTGTTTTTGATTGGGGAGCCTTTTTTGATACAATTGGAGACGAAACAAAAATGTAATTAGGACTCATTAATGCATGATCTTTAAAATGGATGCCGAAATATTCTTCTTTCAACAATGAGTATGACCATTTTTGAGTAAAACAACCATCTTCAAAATTATAGAAAACAAACTGATTCTTCATATAAGCGAATACTTCCTCATTATTTATAAATTTTATTCGAATATGTTCAAAATCAGCGAAATTGTACCCAGTTAATTGAATGTTTTCTCCTTTCCGATTATAAATATATATGCCCCTTCTACGTCCAGCCATAATGCCAATTTCTTCATAAAAATATTTCCCGTTTGGTGTTGGTTTAAGCTTAATATCTTTTAGGATTTTTTCAAAAAGGGTATTACCATTTCTATCCAAAACATAATTAGTTGCTCTTTCATTAAAATTACTCGTGATGATTATTGCTGAACCATTGTTTGAAATTGAACAGGATAGATTATAACCACTTGTGGATAGTGTTTTCTCCCATAAAAGTTTTCCACTATTTTCAAATAAATGTATTTTTATCAAACTATCTGATTCTGTAACAACAAGAATATCTTCTGATTCTTGAGCAACAGCAAATGCTTGTCCGATTCCTTCAATTAAAAACCGATTTTCTATTTCATAATTCGGAATAAAATTCTCTAATAATTCGGTTATCTCAATTTTTTGATAAACTTCTTCACTGTTTATTAGAGAATATACGAAAAATGTAAGCAATATTAGTGATAAAGTTTTTTTCATTTTACCTCACTTATTATAATTTACGTTTGCCACTAATGTCCCGCGTGTGCTGTGTAACCATACTGACACGCTTGTTAGCAGCATCCTTTCTATTTCAGTAGCAAACACTTTTTCACTGCTTCGATTTTGCCATTTACTTTCAATTTGTAGAAATAAACTCCTGATCCTACTTTCTTCCCTGATTCATCAACACCATCCCAGACGACAGAGTGAGAACCTCCTGTATATTCATTTTGTGCTAAAGTTTTGACTTTCTGTCCTTTGATGTTGTAGACTGCTAAATCAATATTGCTTTCTTCTTGAATTGAGAACGATATGGTTGTGGTTGGATTAAACGGATTGGGGTAATTGTGCAATTTAAAATTAGAAATTTGTAATTCGTAATTTTCTATACTTACTACTTGATTATAATAATATGCACCCATATCATTTCTTGTGCCATCTGGATCATTATATTGAGGATCTGGATTCCCTGCATCAATACAAGGTGAATTTGATTGTAGATTTAGATTTCCATCATCTGGATTAACAAATAGTGGATCTGAGTCAATATTACCAGTTCCTGTAAATCCTCCATTTTCAAAGTCACAATATTCCGTGTATATTTGGCTTTCTTCATTATGAATATTATCTATCGTACCCGAAATCCTAAAATTTTGCCAAAATATGGAGTTAATTACACTAATATCAGAATTATCACAATACATACCTCCACCATAACCATTATAAAAACCACCAGCAGTATTAGAAAAAAAAGTATTGTTAATTAAGTAAATATCAGACATATAAGCTGTTATTCCTCCACCTTCTCCACTGCCTTCACTTCCTGCAGCAATATTATTATAAAAAACGCTATATGAAATTGTTAAGTCGGAATAAGAACTATATATTGCACCTCCCGAACCTGTCCACCAGGCACTTGAGATATTATTTGAGAAGCTACAATTTTCTATTGTTAATCCGAAACAATCATTAACATATAAAGCTCCACCTTTAGCATAATTCCAATCAGATGAATGATTACTTTCAAAAATACAATTTGTTATTGTAGGTGATGCAAAAATTAATAAAATAGCTCCGCCAAATTCAGCAGAACCATTTATAATTGTAAAACCTTCAATAAAATCTGTGCTATTCTGATTGGTTTGATTTAAACAAAAAGCTCTTCCATCATCTTCACAATCAATTATACAATTTTCAGTTCCATTCTCAGATTTAACAATTAAATGTTTTTCAATTCCATTCCAGGTTAGATTCTTATTCAAGTCTCCTATATATGTACCATCTGCGACTAAAATTGTATCACCATTTTCAGCAACATTAATTCCTTCCTGTATTGTCGGTTGATCTGCTGGTACATTTATTATTGTTGCTGATAAATACAAAACAAAAACCAAACATAAAACTATCATTACGATTTTCATTTTCTCCTCCAATTCTTTAAGTTGCTGCTAATGTTTGGACACTGCCACGTTCTTCTCGCTTTTCTTTCAACCTGAATGTGGAGTGTTTTGTTAGCAGCATCTTCTCTCATTTCAATAACAAACATTTCTTCACTGCTTCATTTTTACCATCAACATTTAATTTATATAGATAAACTCCAGAACTAACTGAATTACCTAATTCATCGTCTCCATTCCATACAATTGAATGAGAACCTTTAGTGAAATCATTTTGTACAAGAGATTTGATTTTTTGTCCTTTGATGTTATATATTGAAAGTTCAATTTTAGAATCATTTTGGATTGAAAATTTGATTGTTGTTGAAGGATTAAAAGGATTTGGGTAATTAGATAAATAATTGTGTTCAATAAATGAAATGGTTTCTTCATCTGAATCAACAAAAGTCAATAACATATTGACTGAAGATGACGTAACTTCAAATAAATAATTCTCCGTTATTGTATATATTGTATCTGTTCCATCAACTTGGAACAATCCAGTAATATTATAATCAAGGTTCTGGAACATAGTAAAGGAATTACCGTAATCATAACTCACGAAGATATCTGAGTTCACACCTTTATAAACCACTCCACTTTGTGTTAAATCAACATCAATATATATCGGACAATATTCACTAGATACGATATTCCAATTTGAGCCATTATCATTAGATACAACAAAATTATATGGATTTTGTGAATTACCCTTCACAGTCACATAAATATGCATGTTATCATTATCAAAAACAAAATCTAATGATTCCCATTTTTCTCTGAAATGATAATTCCAATCTAAGGTTTGTGAATTGTTCACAAGTGTAAAACTGATCCCCCCATCAGTTGATTTATATAATTCTTCATTTAAATTAGCACAATAAAGAATTTGATCATTTTGAGGATCTATTGCCCGTAAAATATACTCTGGTGCATTTTCAATAGAAGTCCAACTGATACCTCCATCTTCAGATTTCAACACCCGGTAGATGAAAGGCCACTCTTTATGAGTTGCATATAAAGTTAACGGATTTTGGTTTGAATTATGTATGTTGTATATGCTTGCATCATCCCACTGAAATAAGTAAGTGTTAAGATCTTGTACAAACCCAAATTCATATTCGTTTGAATATTCTTTACCGCAGCTAAATGATATTTCGTTTATAATATTATCTAAAACATAATCAAAAACTATATGACCACTATAAAATAGAAAATCATGATTTCCACTATTACGGCTTTCAAGTATTAAGTAATATTGTAAAGTAGTTGGATTAAAACAGTAAATGTCATGATCTGATTCGAAACCAGCTCCATAATCAAAAAAGTTATACTTTCGGAAAAAAAGTTTTGTTTCTCCATTGGAATTTGTAGAACCACGTAAATCTGAAAACTCTACTGCTAAACATATACTTATGGATAGTAAAAAAATAACAATTACATTTCTTTTCAATTTTCCCTCCTAGTTGCTGCTAATTTTCGGCGTGTGCTGTGAAACTTAACTGACACGCTTGTTAGCAGCATCTTTTTTATTTCAATAGCAAACACTTTTTCACTGCTTCAGTTTTGCCATTCACATTTAGTTTGTAAAGATAAACACCTGAACTAACAGAATTACCAAAACTATCGACACCGTTCCAGATAACTGAATGCTTACCACTTTCAACAGATTCTCTTACAAGTGACTTTATCTTCTGACCTTTGATGTTGTAAATGGATAGGTCCACCTTGGATTTTTCTGGAACTGAGAAAGAGATTGTTGTAGTTGGATTGAAGGGGTTGGGGTAGTTACAAAATTGAAACTTAAGGGGAATGGTTAGAGCATTATCACTTGAAACCTGAATTTCATTTTCTAGTACATAAACATCATAACCATTTTCATCTGAATTCTCTTCAAAAAAAAGTAATTCACCTTCAGAATTACGCTGTATTGAAAATGGTATAATTGAAGAATATTGATTATATATGATATCTCCACTAATTCTATCACGTACTTCTAAATTATTTTCACGAAAATACATCACATAATGATTTTCATTATTAACATTTACACAAGTAGATGCAGAAATATTGTCTACCCCAATATTTGTTACATTACTAGTCCAAAGTGTATCCGACATATCGGGCAAAAAATTTCTGAAATTAACTCTAATCCCATAATCGGAATCCTGTGTTTTATAGTAGAATAATAATCCATAATTATTAAAATTAAAATCATTTGCATTTAAAAATCTAATATTTGAGGGAAAATGAGACTGGGTTGAATAACCTTGACTCTCAGATGTGCTGCCGGAGATTTGAAATACTTCAATAATGTTCGCAGGAGAGTAAAATGAAAATTTATTTAAATTATAACTTACGTTTTTACCACTCCAAATACCCTCATTATGATACCAATCATGTTTCCAAAAATCAATAGTGATTAAATTATTAAAGTTATCAAATATTGCTAAGCTATTTCCGCCCCATTCGATTTCTTCTATTAAAGTTAGATCGTTATTGTTGAAATTAAACTTTTTCAATTCCGTATTATATGTATAATTACCATCAACTCCATCGTCATTAAATTCACATACATTCAATCCCAAATAAATGTATTGCTCAGTTTGAAATTCAATTGGTTTTATAAATCTTGTACTGAAAGAAATACCACTATCTTCATAATAATTCCCTATCTCGTATGAAATAGAATCGACTAAAGAAAATGTATTCCAATCATATATTTTAAAATGTAAGTAATTAATCCATTCATTTGGAGATGTTAATAGTTGTTGTTTATACGTAACAGCTATATATACTGATCCGTCCATATTAAAAACCATTCCTTTATGGAAAATATAATCCTCTTGAGGAGATTGATTTTTTACAGAAAGTGTATCTCCATTTTGATCATATTGCACTAATTTCCAGGAATTATTTAGAAGAGTTCTATATGTTACAAAAATTTCACTTATACCATCATTATTCAAATCATCAAGCCATATATTCACTGGTCTATCATTTGATTCAATTTTAAAAAAACTAAAATCTAATTCAAAATTTATTTGTCCAAATAAATAAACTGTAAATATTAGAATAATAATTATAAAAGCACTCTTCATATCACCTCCAATTCTTTAAGTTGCTGCTAATGTTGGCGTGTGCTGTGATACTTAACTGACACGCTTGTTAGCAGCATCCATTTATTGTAACAGTAAACACTTCTTTACTGCTTCAATTTTACCATTAATATTTAATTTGTACAGATATATTCCAGATGAGATTTTCTTTCCGGAAGTATCTTTCCCATCCCAGATGAATGAATGTTCACCTGCTGCTATTTGATCGTTTAAAAGTGGTTTTATTCTCTGTCCTTTGATATTGAAAATGGATAATTCTACTTTATTTTCTTCAGGAATTGAAAAAGAAATAGTAGTTGTAGGATTGAATGGGTTGGGGAAATTGCTTAATTTGTAATTTGTAATTGATATTTGGTTATCATTTGCTGAAACTTGAATATTTTCATACCAAGCAATTTTATTATCATTTACAGAAAAAGAAGCTGAGAGAACGTCAATATCTCCATCATCGTCGATATCAACAGCATAAACTGATTGGGCATTATCAGCACTTGTAGTGATAATGTGAGCGTTGAAATTTTCATCTCCATCATTTTCATGCCAAGCAATTTTATTATCAACAATAGAAGCAGAAAGAACGTCAATATCTCCATCACAATCTACATCAACTGCATAAACTGAGCTGGCGCCATCAGCACTTGTAGTGATTGTATGAGCATTGAAATTTTCATCTCCATCATTTTCATACCAAGAAATAGTATCATCCTGATAAGAAGCAGAAAGAACGTCAATATCTCCATCACTGTCCACATCATCGGCAAAGACTGACGTGGCAACCATCGCACTTGAAGAAATTATATGGATACTAAAATTCTCATCTCCATCGTTCTCATACCAAGCAATTGTATCATCAATCCAAGAAGCAGAAAGAACGTCAATATCTCCATCACCGTCCACATCATCGGCAAAGACTGACGCGGCACCCATCGCACTAGAAGAAATTATATGGATACTAAAATTCTCATCTCCGTCGTTTTCATACCAGGCAATTATATTATCTCCCATAGAAGCTGAAAGAACGTCAATATCTCCGTCACCGTCCACATCATCGGCATAGACTGAAACTGCTTCATCAGCATTTGAAGTTATTGTGTGGTCGCTAAAATTCTCATTTCCATCGTTCTCATACCAGGCTATTTTATCATCTTCTACAGAAGCTGAAAGAACGTCAATATCTCCATCACCATCGACATCAACAGCATAGACGGATATGGCATGTAATGCACTTGAAGTTATTGTGTGGTCGCTAAAATTCTCATTTCCATCATTCTCATACCAGGCAATTTTACTATCTAGTGAAGAAGCCGAAAGGACATCCTTATCTCCATCATCATCTAAATCTACAGCGTAAACTGATCTTGGCCAATTCGCACTTGTAGTAATAGTATGTGATACAAATTCAATTTCTTGAGAATAAACTTTTGAATGTAAGAAAAAAATCGTTATTAAAAGAAAACAGAAAACTTTTACTTTTCTCATGATACTTCCTCCTTTAATTTTTAATAGTTTTTTTTAATATGATATCATCATCTATTTCCAATTTCGTATGAGTTAAAATGTTCTCGTTCAATATGAATTTAACCTTAAAATTAACAAAGTTGAAATTGGTAAAACTAAATCTAAGTGTCAAATAGAAAATAATTTAACATTATGAAATAAAATATTTAACTTATAAAAGTGGTGATTGTGATTTAGTATTGAGAAGTAGGGTAGAAGCTGCAGGAAATATGATTATAGCTGGAGAAAGCGTGATATTTAACATTTTAACATTGGTAACTTTTAGGAGAGAGTGTATACCAAAGGGGATAGAAAAAAAGTTTGGATTGCGGGTTGCGGGTTGCGAGTTACGGGATGCGGGGTGCGAGGTTCTGGTTGCGGGAGAGAGAATTTATTTACCTTGTAATCAACATATTTTCTTTTTCGCTTTTGACAACAATTGAAATCTTATTGGGAACACAAATAATCGGGAAATAGCTTGACCAGCCTTGTTTCACGCACAATTGATTTTTGCAGGAAGAACTTTTCATTCTCACTTTACCATTCTTAATTTCGATGATAATCAGCTCATCAATTTTAATGATCTCATCTTTATCCAATTTACATCTTCTAATTAGTTTATTGTTTTGATGGATCTCTACGATCTTCTCGTTTCGCTTGTTAAGCAATGTAACTGAAATTAAGATAGCAATCAACAACAAAAGAATTATCAGAATTATATCAGCTTTTGTGAATAGTTTTTTGAGATTGGAGAGATTTTTGTTAATCGAATTTTCCATATATCAGATGATTACAATCCGGACATTTATTATTTTTTATATAATTCTTTATATGAAATTCACGTTTAATTAAAAGTTCTCCACAATTCGGGCAATTTGTGTGATTCTGAAAAAGCACATTTCCCAGAAAAACATATTTCAGTTTTTCTCTGGCAATATTATACCCCATATTCAATGAAGATGTGGGCGTGGGTGGATTTGCTCTTTTGTATTGAGGAAAGTATTTTGAAAAATGCAAAGGAATGTTCGCATCTATTTTCTCAACAAAATCAACCAGGTCTCGGATGTTTTCTTCGGAATCGTTCTCTCCTGTAATGAGCAGATTAGTAACCTCTACATGACAATGTTTAGCAGCTTCTTTGATCGTATCTAAAACCGGTGATAAGCGACCTCCACATAATCTGCGATAGAAATCATCATCCATGGATTTGAGATCAATGTTCATTGCATCGATATGGGGGAGAAGCTCTTTTAAAGGTTCAGGATTTATAAATCCATTCGTAACCATCACGGTCTTGATATCATTTGTATGCAAGAACTTCGATGCATCTAAAATATATTCGTACCAGGTTATTGGTTCTGTGTATGTAAAAGCAACAAATCCGGATTTATTTTTTTTGCATATTTGAAGTAAAGATTTTAAAGATAAATTCTGGGTTGGAACTTCGAACTGGCTGATAGAGTAATTCTGGCAGAAATCACAGGATAAATTGCAGGAATTCGGTCCGATGGACAGAATCTTTTCTCCGGGATAAAAGTGAAACAAAGGTTTCTTTTCCATAGGATCAATGCTGATTGTAACTGTTTTAGCGTAATTTAAAACGAGTAATTTTCCATCCAGATTTTTACGTACTTTGCAGGTTCCAATTTCATTGGAGGCAATCACGCAGAAGTGGGGACAAAGTTCGCATTGAACTTTTAAATTTGGCAATTTTTTATAATAAAGTGCTTCCTTCATTTCATAAACCTTTCAATAATTTTTAGATTCTTTTTTAGACTATCACAATTTTGTTGTAAAGTTTTTTTTGCATTATTATTAAGAATTGATAGATAATCAGGGTTTTGTGCGATTTTCAGAATATTCTGCAAAAGTTCATTTTTTGATGGAATTATGATAGCATCGTTTTGTTTAAGTTTATTCACGGAATCCAGACAAGAACTGTAATATTCTCCCATTATTATGGGAAGTCCGTAAAATGCAGGTTCCAAAGGATTGTGTCCGCCAAAATCAAAGAAGCTTCCACCTACAATTGCCAGATCAGAAATTGCATAAGCTTCTGTTAAAATTCCCATTTTATCCACTATTATGATTTCTGGGTTGCTTTTTAGCTCAGTGTATAATTGATAATTGAATTCTTTAAATATGTCCCTAACTTCCAAAATTCTATCTAAATGCCT
>JAGLPW010000189.1 GCA_023137125.1 Candidatus Cloacimonadota bacterium
TGGCACGCCGCCGTTAGCAGCAATTTAATTTGGAGGAAAAATGAAAATCAAAGTACTTTTAATATTGATCATTAGTATTTTGGGATTAAATCTATTTGCTCAAACACCTGATTGGCAATGGGCAATTAAAGCTGGTGGTAGTGATTGGGATTTAGGTTCAGGAATTGCAATAGATGATAATGGGAACACCTATGTGACAGGATCTTTTAGGGATACAGCAACCTTTGGTTCCTATTCTCTTTCCAGTAGTGGAAGTGGTGATATATTTATAGCAAAGATGGATGCAAACGGTAACTGGTTATGGGCAATCCAAGCTGGTGGTAGTGGTTTTGATGGTGGTCATGGAATCGCAATAGATGAAAATGGGAACAGTTATGTGACAGGAATTTTTATGGATACAGCAACCTTTGGTTCCTATTCTCTTAACAGTAGTGGAGGTTATGATATTTTTGTAGCAAAGATAGATGCAACAGGCAACTGGTTATGGGTAACTCAAGCTGGTGAAAGTGGTTGGGATTCTGGCAATACAATCGCTTTAGATGATAATGGAAACAGCTATTTAACTGGATGGTTTGAAGGTACAACAATCTTTGGTTCCTATTCTCTTACAAGTAGTGGAGAGAGTGATATTTTTGCTGCAAAGATGGATGCAAACGGTAATTGGCAATGGGCAACTGAAGCTGGTGGAAGTGGTACGGATGAAGGATATACAATCGCAACTGATGATAATGGAAACAGCTATGTAACAGGATGTTTTGAAGGTACGGCAACCTTTGGTCCATATTCTCTTAACAGCAGTGGGACTTATGATATTTTTGTATCAAAGATGGATGCAAACGGCAACTGGCAATGGGCAACTGAAGCTGGTGGAAGTGGTACGGATGAAGGATTTACAATCGCAACTGATGATAATGGAAACAGCTATGTAACAGGATGTTTTGAAGGTACGGCAACCTTTGGTCCATATTCTCTTAGCAGCAGTGGAGATAATGATATTTTTGTAGCAAAGATGGATACAAACGGCAACTGGTTATGGGCAACTAAAGCTGGTTGTAGTAGTAGCGCTTGGGGAAATGGAATTGCTATAGATGATAATGGGAACAGCTATGTGACAGGAGCTTTTATGGATACAGTAACCTTTGGTTCCTATTCTCTTAACAGTAGTGGAAGTAATGATATCTTTGTAGCAAAGATTGGTACAAACGGCAACTGGCAATGGGCAACTAAAGCTGGTGGAAATTATCCAGATCATGGCACTGCAATCGCAATAGATTATAATGGGAACAGCTATGTAACTGGATTTTTTAATGATACAGCAACTTTTGGTTCTCATGATTTAACAAGCAATGGAGAGTGGGATATTTTTATAGCAAAGCTTGGAAATGAAACTTCAGTTGAAAGTGGAATAATTCCAACAAAAATGGGGCTTTCAAATTATCCTAATCCGTTCAATCCATCTACAACAATTGAGTTTTCAATCCAAAATAATTCCAAAGTTAAACTCACAATTCATAACACGAAAGGGCAAAAAATCAAAACTTTAGCTAATGATGAGTTTACAGAGGGTTCTCATTCAATTATCTGGAATGGTATTAATGAATCGGGTAAATCAATAAGCTCAGGAGTTTATCTGTATAAGTTAAATGTGAATAGTAAAATGGAAGCTGTTAAGAAATGTTTGCTTTTAAAATAGGAAAAATGCTGCTAACAAGCGTGTCTGTTAAACTTCACAGCACACGCGGGACATTATGTGAATTAGCTTATAAAATTAAAGTGGAGTAAGTAATGAAAACGAAAATTATTCTTTTATCGTTATGGATTATTTACAATTTGTTTATTAATTTAAATGCACAACAATTTACACCTTATCATCAAAGTTATGTGGATTCGATATGGTTTCCTAATACTGAATTATGTGATAACATCCCGATTTTAGAAACTAAAACTGATAGATATGTAGCATTGAAAGGTGGATTAGCTCATTTCTCGAATAATACGACATACATGATACCGTATCCCTATTATAGCAAGTACGGCGATCCTCTTAGATCAATGATAAGAGTTGAAAATGAATTGTTGATGTCTTTTCAAAATCACGAAATAATTGTTTATGATATAAATACAAATTTATATACGAGATCGATAGAGATTGAAGATGAATTGAATTATAATAAACCATACTCAAATATCAAAATAAGATATGGTCTTGATAAGAACACAATTTTGATATCTACTAAAAATGGAGTTTATTCGTTTAATCCTAAGAATGATTCAATAAAGAATATATCGAACGAAAGAAAAGATTTGATCAATAAAAACTTACCTAGAATTGATAAGATCGACGAAATTATGGATGATCCAATCAAATATTTTTATGTCTTGCAAAAGTATGAAAATGAATTACTAATTATGACAAATTACGGATTATGCAGGTTTAATTTTAATGATTTTAAAATGATTTATGTAGAAAATTCTAATGATATTGGTTTTATAAATTCAGAAGTAAGTTTGGATTTCGTTAAAACTGATTCTGTCATATTTTTTATGTATGTTACTTATGGTCATGATACTCAACATCAAATCTATGAATATAATTTGAAGAATAAATTATTTAGCGAGGTTACTCCTTCCATAAAATCTAATTTTAAGAAAAAATATTACTGGAAATACAAAAACGACCTGTATTTCTTAGATCGAAACAATTTAGAGACGTATATTTTTTATCTTGGAAATTGGTTGAAAACGGATAAGCGAATGAAAGATGTGCAAGGTAAAGAATATTTTCAAAATTGTTTGTCAGAAATTCAACTTAAAGATGGAAGAGTTGTTAAGATAAATGAAACTGGTCTTACAGTAGTTGAAAATTAATTAAAATGAGACGTAAAGCTTTGAAACTTAATTCACATAACAGCCGTGTCAGCGGCAGGGTTTGTCAGTCCGTTTCGTCTGAACCTTCCGGTTCAAACTTTGGTTGGTTCGCTTCTTGGAGTGATCGTTCCGATCCCGTTGCACACGGTAAACATTATGCACAGTATCAGTAAATATGTGAGTCTTTAATTAGGGGAAGATATTATAAAGTGAATTGTAAAGGATAGCCAATGAAAATAAAGAAAATTAATCTATACTGATAAATGAAGTTGAGGAGTTGATATGCGTCGTATACTATTTATTACATTTAATCTAATTTTGTTAGTGATGTTGGTTTCTTGTAATGACTTGAAATATCATTATATTGAAATTAAATACAAACCTAATAATCATATAATTAGGATTTTTCCATATTATACGTTCACTTATATAGAGAAAGAAGAAATATTACCTGAAACTAAACTTCTTTTTGAGCAATGTGATTTAGTAATTTTAGATAATGATTTTGATGCTCAAATTAGAACAGAATATTTTACAATACATGATGAGGAGTATTCTTTGCAAGATTTGATATCAAAAGAAACTTATACAAAACTAGATATGGTGTTCCAAGAAGAAAATATACCGATAAGAGCCATTCATGATCTACAACCTTGGGCAGTTGCACAGAGTACTTTAATGAATCTTATTTGTAATAAAGAATTTTTAACAAAAAATATTCTTTTGAACTATGTTAAACAATTAAAGAGAAATAAAAAAATTGAATATGTAGGAAATTCAAACGAAAGTAATAGATATTTTAGTGAGTTACCTTATTATTATCAAGAACAATTACTTTTAAATTCGATTGATAGGTACTTTAATCCGGATAATTTCCTTAAATTGATTTATCTAGCTGATTCTGGAAACTTCAAAGAGCTTGAGATTAAGTATAATGAATTAGTAGAAAAAAATGAAATCGATCAAAAAATATTTACTGAATACATAAAACCACAAATTGATAAACAAATTAACTTAATTAATGAAAACATTATTACTCACAATTCTATAATTATAATAACAGGTTTAAATAGTGTTCTTGGAAAATATGGTATTATTAAACAATTAAGCAAAGATAATAATTTTGTCATTACTTACCACTAATGATGGAAGACTAATCATGAAATAGAACTTTTCGTGTATTGTTGCAGGCTGTCACTTTCTGTACGAAGTGGAGTTCTAAATATACGAAATGAATTATAATTAGTGCATAACAAACGTGTCAGCGGGTAGGCTGGGTGG
>JAGLPW010000019.1 GCA_023137125.1 Candidatus Cloacimonadota bacterium
ACACATATATTTTTCATCTAATACTCTTGATTATGCGGCTGTGGGGTCTTCCCTTTTATATGATCAAGATATGTTTTTGCAATGTGCTCACTTTGTTCTAATTGGGCTTTTACAATGTCTCCAATAGATATAACGCCAATGATTTTGGAGTCTTTCATAATGGGAAGATGCTTAATTCTTTTTTCTGTCATAATCCCCATTGCATATTGGATATTATCATCTTCTGAAGCTATTATGATATCTTCATATTTTGTCATGATATCTTTCACTACGATATCCGAGAATTTTTGTACATCCTTAAAACATTTGATTGCATCTTTCTCTGTCATGATCCCGATAAAATCATTATTTGAATCTTCAACCATGCATGAGCCAATTTTCTTATCTACAAAGGCATCAAGCACTTTGCATATTTGATCATTTTCATTTACGGTATAAACAAATCCACCCTTAATTTTAAGAATATCTTTAAGTAACATTTTCCCTCCTATTTATTCAAATATCTATCAATTCCTACTGCCGCTTTATGACCATCTGCAATAGCACTTACCGCATCTGCTTTACTATTGGAAGCATCTCCACCTGAGAATACTTTTTCCACACTTGTTTGTCCAAGTTCATTCACGACAACTTTACCCCATTTGGTTTCAATATTATCTCTTATTTCTGTAGGTAAAAATGATAGATCCGCATTTTGCCCTATTGCAATAATAAATGTATCCAAATTTGTCTCGAATGTTTCACCTTTTATCAAAACTGGTTTAGGTCTTTTACCTTCTTCGTAGATCATTTTATTATTACCCCAGATGAACTTGAGTCCAGAGCCATCTTTCTTTATCTCTAAAGGAGTAGTTTGTGGGAAAAATTTAACATTTTCATCTTGAGCTTCTTCAATTTCTTCTACATCAGCAGGCATATCTTCAATTCTTCTTCTGTAATATATTTCCACATCTGCACCGAGTCTTTTAGCAGTTCTTGCTGCATCCATAGCTGAGTTTCCACCACCGATCACAGCTACCTTACTTCCAAGATCTATCTCTTCTTTATTTGTTACTTTATTCAGCAGATCAATTCCGGAAATCACATTAGGAAGTTCCTCTCCAGTGATGTTAACTGGAATGGAATTCCAAAGTCCGGGAGAGATAAAAAGTGCATCATGAGAATTATAGATCTCATTGAATTTAGCTTCCTCGCTAATTTTTGTATTATAGTTTATTTTAACACCAAGCGATACGATATAATCAATATCTTTATCTAGCTGATCATAGGGCAGACGGTATTCCGGAATTCCGTATCTCAGCATTCCGCCACCTTTTTCATTACTTTCAAAGATTTCGATCTCATAACCCAACAATCGCAGATAATATGCAGCAGAAAGTCCACCGGGACCAGCTCCAATTATTGCGATTTT
The DNA here is from genome assembly GCA_023137125.1 of Candidatus Cloacimonadota bacterium. Lineage (GTDB taxonomy): Bacteria > Cloacimonadota > Cloacimonadia > Cloacimonadales > TCS61 > Tenebribacter. Next base: position 1,412 of record JAGLPW010000019.1, read on the forward strand.
TTTATTATTAGTCTGAATTATATCTTTTAGGATTTTCGATATTTCCTCAGGAGAAACTTGATCAAGGATATATCGTTTTAACCAGCGAATAGCAATTGGCTCTCCATTATGAGCTAATGAACACACATCTTCACAATGATGAGTACATATCCTTCCGCAACTTGCTGAGAATGGATTTGTTTTGTATAGAATTTGAACTGCAAGCTCAATATCATCTTCCCGAATTGCTTTGATATATTCAGGAATATCCATGTGAGCAGGACAACGAGCTACACAAATTCCGCATTCAAGACATCTTTCAGCTTCTTCTATTGCTTGCTCTTTAGAATAACCTTTCACCATTTCTATAAATGATGAGCTTCTTTCTTCTACTCCAAGTTCGTTCATTTTGATTCTATCAAAATCTATTAATTGGAAATTCTCTGCTCGTTTATAACCCTTTTCGCAATCGTCCCATTTCATTTTGTCAGCACCCGGAATAAATCTATATTCTTCCGGATCATCAGTTACCCATGTATAATCATTGGACATTGTAAGTGATCCAGTTGGGCAAACATCTACGCAAAGAGCACACCAGCAACAGCGTCCATAATCTATTTTAGGACGCAATCCGCTATCACTCATATCCGTTTCCACAGTTTGTACCGGTACAAGATCAATAGCTGCATTCTGGCAAATATCTTCACAGGTTCCACAACCTACACATTTATCAAAATCGTTTTTATGGAAGCCCCTATAATTATCTGCTCCCGGTCTATCATTCAATGGGTCTTTAATAGTCCAAGGTTTTTGTGCTGCTCTTTTCCAAACATTGAATGGTGATATTATATCTTTTAAACTCATCATTACCTCTCTATTTCCGGTGGGCAAGTATGAAGTGAAACCATCAAACCAGCCAAATCGGAAATACTCGTATTCACTGCTAATTTTTCTAATACAGAAATCGCTTGAGTATAACTAGCCCCTCGATTATATACACGTCGTGGATATTTAGTGCCATCAGAAACTACATAAAAACCATGTTCTCCACGAGTTGATTCTGCTTTCACATATGTTTCCCCGGTTGGGATTTTCCAGTTTACTACATTCGGGATCTTTGCCTGAATCTCACCTTTTTCCGGAATTTTATCAAGAATCTGAGAGATCAGATCTAAGGTTTGGTGTATTTCTTGATATCTAACTTCTGCTCTGGTAAATGCATCTCCTCCCATCGAAGTTATCATTTTTATATCTAATTCGGGATACTTTAGATATGGATTGTTCATTCTTACATCATACTCTTTACCACTGGCTCGTGCATTCGGACCAACAATGCCATATTCATCAACCATTTCTGGGGTAATAATTCCCAAACACTTTAATCTGGATTTTATAATTGCATTATTAAAGAATGATTTTTCAATATCAAATAGAAGTTTTCTCGTTTCTACTACGAGATGTTTTGCCCTCATAATGAATCCTTCGGGAAGATCTTTTCTCACACCGCCCGGGATCATATACATATGATAAATCCTTCCGCCTGTCATCTCTTCAAAAAGATCTAACCAGAAGTCACGCATTCCTACGGTCCACTGACCAATAGCTCCCATTCCAAGTGAACCCGCCTGACCACCAAGCCACATCAAAAAACTTGCAAGACGAGACATTTCCATGTTTAAAGTGCGAATCCATTTTGCTTTTTCCGGAATTTCTATTCCTGCCAATTCCTCTACAGCAGTAGAATAGCAATATTCATTTGTATCTGGTTCTGGAACACAAATACGGCATACAATAGTAAAGCATTGAATATATTTTCTTCTTTCCAGCAGTTTTTCAAATCCGCGATGCAAGTATCCAACATGAGTTTTTGCTTGAACGATCTCATCACCGCTAATAGTAAGTTCAACAGCCATATTTCCGGTAACTCCGGGATGTTGAGGACCTTGCCATAATTTTGTAAATTTATGAGAATCAAGATCAATAATCGCTTTTCCATTTTCCATTTGCGGGAATTTGGATCTATCAGCTTTAAAATTATCATATTTGTTTTTTGATATTCTACTCATCATTCCTCCCACTCTCAGGGGATTTAGCAAAATTCTTATATAGTTTTTCTTTCATATATCTTTTTGGATCGTTGGTAGTTCTTCCTGGACGCTGATAGAACGTTTTTACAGAATAAGCCAAAGTATCAAAATCTCTTCGCATTGGTGGTATCTCTTCCCAACCTTCCAATACAAAAGATTCATCCACTCTTGGAGAACCCGGAAAATCTATACCGAACAATTCTTTTAGCTCTCGTTGATATTGCCAGGCATGAGGCCAGAGTTTATGTATGGATGTCATTTCAGATTTATCTCTATCAATAAATACTTTAATCCCAAGATTAACCTTAATATCGTAGTTATAAAGCATATAAGTTAATTGGAATTTATCATCTTCGATGTAATCTACTGCTTGCAAAAAAGCTAAATGTGTAAAATTCTCCTGCTGCTTTAAATGAGAAAGAACAAGTTCGATATGCTCCTTCTTAATGGTAATAAAGTAAAGATCAGCCCTTTTATTGATAACAGATTTAATCTCAATTTTTTGTTTTAATCTATTTAATATTTGCTCCATTCTATCTCCTACCAGTTGTAATCCGGCATATTCCAATCTTTTATAACTCTCTTTTGATTTTCCTTATACCAATCGAAATTCTCTGCATATTTATTCATCCCGTCACATTTTCCAGCTTTGATCTGCATCTTTAATTTATTAAAACCAGCTATCAATGCTTCGGGACGCGGCATACAACCCGCAACATAAATATCCACTGGAATGTAATGATCAATACGGTTTATCGTATAGTAACTATCATAATACATTCCACCATTTATAGTACAGCTTCCTAGGGCAATAACAAATTTTGGACCCTGCATTTGTTCATAACTTCGCACGATCCTCTTTATTGTTTTAATGGAAGCGTATCCACCTATCACAAACACAGAAGCTTGCCTGGGCGTGGGACGAGGAGCTATTCCATAGCGGAACATATCGAAACGTGAGGTCATTAGTGGTCTCAATTCAATTGCACCACAACCTGTTCCGAAAGCTAATATCCACAAAGATTCAGCTCGTGCCCAGTTAAGAAATTTCTCGAGATATTTGTTCAAAGGTTTTACAGGAGTTGGACGAGCATCACTAAATAATGTACGTTCTTTCTCAGATAAACCTTCATTTGCCAATTTCATTTCTTTTTCAATGTTATTAATGTCTTTTTTATTCACAATGTCTCCTTAAAAAATATTTTAGCAACTAACTAAACTAACAAATCGAACAAAAGACAAAACGTATTCATTTTCTGTTTGTTTAGTTTGTGTTGTTCGTTGCTCATCTTTTCCTCTAAAAATAGGCAACTAAAATTATTGATGCAATTCCAATTATAGTGGGCCATTTTAAGAAAAATCGCATTGATTGTTCGGGCCTGAATCTTGGAAAAGCTGCTCCCACAAAAACGGAGAACATATAAATTAAAAATGTTTTTACAACCATTATAGCAAGAGCAATAAATATATTTGGATGAGCTGCTCCACCGAAATATAGATTCATAAAAAGAACCAATTTTGCAGCTCCAAATAAACCTCTATTGGTTTGTAATGTTGCTAAAAAACTGCTGTTCATTTCTATTGGAGGACCAATTGGAATTTCCTGCGGAGCCAATACGATACTAAATGGTGAGTGCATATTCATTCCCAAGAGTGATATCATAGCGGCAACTACTGCCAAAGGATTTGTAAATAGAGTCCAATTTAAAATACTACCTTGTTGTGCAGCAACAATTGTTGTAATGTTCAAAGTATTGTATTGAATAGCAAGTGCAATAACAGATAAAGCAAATGGAACCTCAAATGTACTCATCTGAGCTAAACCTCTCGAAATTCCGATTGGAGAATAAGGATGACCGCCTTCACCCGCACCAAGAGCCATTCCTAACTGACCGAAGAAAATAAAATACATCACCAGAAGCAAGTCTCCAGCCATAGAAAAATTGGAAAATACAACCGAGCCAAATATCACCGGAATGAAAAGGTATGTTCCAAGCCCGCCTGCCAAACGGAAAACAGGTCCAAGATAGAACATATATCCGTGCGAGATCGAAACTCGTTTTCCATGAGTTTGTAAGATATCAATAAATGGCTGCCATACAGGAGGACCATACCGTCCATGTACTCTTGCATATATTTTTCTAACAATTCCACCCAGTGTAAGACCATATGCAGTTGCTACCAATACCGAGATTATGGCGTATAAAATTTTTGTAGTAATGTTCATTTACACTCCTAATAATATATATAAAACTACAATATAAAGAATAATATGTAGTAAATATGTCTGACCATTTCCAGTGTAGATCTGACGGAATAATCCAGCCAATGAATTAGACCATTCGCTTACAATGTCCCAGAAATTTTGGATTCTTGGTTTTGTAAAACCACCCAATGCCTTGTACATATGCGAGAACATATTATGAGCAAAATGAGTGGTTTGAGGAGATTCCGGTCTTTCAGCAGAATATACAATATTAAATTGTTTAACTTTCTGCATTCTGCCATTCAATATTATCAAGAATATTAGTGGAACAGCAAAAACTCCCATTGTGATCATCATAACTATATTCCCATTCCAATTACCCAACGAACTTGTAACATTGTAACCATCAATTTGAATTGTGGATGCAAAGTAGTTTCCAACAATTTCATTCAAAGGATTGATAATCAAATTTGGATACATCGAAATTGCCATAATACTCATCATAAAGATCACTTGAGGGATCAAATACCAGATCGGTGCTTCCTTAACATTTTGATGTTCATATTTTAGCTGACCTAAGAATATTGTATGGATCAGTCTATATAAATATAGGAAGCTTACGCCACTTGCAAAGAACAGAACTCCGGCTTGCAAAAACCATCCCTTTTCTATAAAAGCAGTATAAAGTAACCATTTAGAGCCAAATCCCGATAAAGGAGGAACTCCGGAAACTGCAATTATTCCAATTAAAACAGAAATATATGAGATTGGCATTTTCTTTATAAGTCCACCCATTTTATACATTTGTCTTGTTCCTGTTCGATGTATCACACCAGCAATTGCAATGAAGATCATTGCTTTGAACAAAAAGTGATTGAAAGAAAGATAAAGTGCGGAGATCCAGCCCAGGTGACTTAACAATCCGATAGAGGCTACGATATAACCAACCTGACTCATACTGGAATAAGCCAGAAGTTTTTTTGCATCTTCCTGGAAAGAAGCTAAAAATGCACCTACAATTGCTGTGAAAGCTCCCAACCAACCTAACCAGTAAAATATATTGAATGATGAAGAATGATTTATGTATGAAATTGCAACGAGTAAAATTCCAAATACGCCGGCTTTACTTAACACAGAAGAGATGAACGGTGTCATATCATCTTCTGCTTCGGCATAAGCTCCGGGAACCCAGATATGAACTCCAAGAGAACCGGATTTTATTAAGAATCCGAGTGAGAGTAAGATCATTGAGATAAGAGGCAATTTTACATTTGCGATAGAACTAACCAAACTGGAATTTGCAGATAGATACGGAGCAAATCCAAAACCTGCCAGCATAAGATATGCACCAGCTAAAGAGAATGTGATATATGTAAGAGCTGGAACTTTTGCTTTCTCACCTCTTAATATAAGTAAATAAGAAGCAACTGTCATAAATTCCCAATTTAAAAAGAAAGTAAGATAACTTTCTGCGACCAATAAATTCCCCATCGCAAAGATCATCATCAATAAGAATCCGTAGAAACCTTTTCCGGTATTCTTTCTATTCATTGTAGAAATGATGATAATACCACTACCAATTATGAAAATAATTCCAAAAAGAGATTGAAGATATGTTGCCATTGGATATAAATAATATCCATAAAGAGCAACAACTGCTATCGAAATAATTGCTTTAAATTTTGATTTCAGGAAATTGATCAAGTACATTCCAAAGATGGCAGCAAGAGGTAAATAGTTTACAGGATCAAATGAGTAAACTCTCGTCATTATCCAGAATGAAACAAAGAACATCATTAATACAAAAACTATAATTGGAGAGACTTGAGAGAATTCAACCTGCTCTTTGATCTCGTTTTTGCTTTCATTCTTTACTGCATATCCAAACCATCTTAAAAGATAAAATGCTTCAAATAATGAACCAACTAATATTGCAGTTAAGCCAAGATAAAATTTTGAAGTTATAAGAATCTTAACTAATTCCCACTTTGCCCAGAATCCCGGGAATGGTGGAAGACCGACCAGTGCAAATAACAGAACTCCGAATAATAATAATAGCGGTACGTTATTTCGCAGAACAGCCCAATCTTTTATATTATTCTTTTTTACTATTCCGGTAATCCAGAAAAGACCTGCTTTGGCTAGGAAGTGATTGAGGAAGAATCCGCCTGCGATAAGTAAGATCAATCCATTTGGAAGACCTGTCTTATGAGCAAATGCTACAACAGCAACCACAAGCCCCATTTGAGCAATAGATGAATATCCCAATAACCTTTTGGGATTTGATTGTTTGATGCCGATCAGGTTAGAAAATAGAAATGTTACAATTCCTGCTCCCATAAATACAGAAAGATATTCAGAGGGAAGAAGTGGTAATATCTTATAGAAAACAAAAAGGATAGCAGCAGAATTTACAACTGCAATCACGGAGACTATCCCGGAATTAACGGCTTCATAAACATCGAGTGCCCAACCATTTGCCGGAAACGGTTTCAATTCAATAAACACAGAGATAAGTAATACAAAGACTGAGAAAACGCCTGTTTTCATTGCTAACATTGAAGGACTGCTGATAATAAAATCAAGGTTTAGATTTCCGGTAAAATAGTAGATAAAGATAACGCCAAGCAAGAAGAAAGTTGAAGTAATTCCACCCGCAAGCATATATTTGAAACCGGCTGAAAATGATCTTTTATCTTCATCAAAGCTAATTAATGCATAAGTTGAAATAGACACGATTTCTAAGAATACAAACATATTGAAAAGGTCACGCGTCATTACTAAACCATTCACTCCCATTATCAGTATTAAATAAAGAATCAGCCCGGAGATATGGGTCTCTTTAAATTTCTTAAAGAGGAATATTGCAGACATCAGCCCAGCCAGATTTGCCAGGAACAGGACGAATGCTTCTAATATACCCAATTGCAGATTTATAGAAAGAGGAGCTAAAAAACCTGCAGTGT
>JAGLPW010000190.1 GCA_023137125.1 Candidatus Cloacimonadota bacterium
AAATGGGATCAATGCCACTTATCATGACTTCTGTTTTAATTGTTACTGGATTGACCATGTACTGGTTCTATGGTCGTATCCGCTCAAATAAAGAATCTGCTCTGTTTCAACTTGTAAAACGGATCAAAGCAAAAGATCTTGAAACAACATCTTTGGAAATGGAATTGAAAGAAATAATCAGGGAACGCGATAATATACGGAAAGACAGGTTTGATGAACTCATTGAAGATGCTGTTGTTCTGGATATTGATAGGCCTGTTTCCAAAGAAGAATTCTTCCATAAAATTGCAGATAAGGTATGTAAAAATATTAATAAAAGTAGTGATTATTTCTATAACAAACTTCTAGAACGGGAAGCTGAAAGTTCCACGGTACTCACCGATTCATTAGCTATTCCTCACATTATTATAGAAGGAGAAAAGATGTTCAATATCCTTCTTGCTCGATGCAGAGAAGGAATTTACTTCAATGATGAAGCACAAAAAGTTAATACTGTATTTGTGATAACGGGTACACGTGATGAGCGCAATTTTCATTTACAGGCATTAGCTGCAATTGCTCAGATCGTACAGAATTCTAATTTTGAGAAAAAATGGTTGAAAGCTAAGAACATTGAGGCTCTGCGCGATATTGTATTGTTGGGTGACAGAAGAAGAAAAATATAAGGTTTAAGTTTTAATGAACATATATATAGAAACATATGGCTGTCAGATGAATGTAGCTGATAGCGAACTAGTTAGATCGATCCTGAAGAGTGTTAAACTCTCTGTGGTTGAAGATATAGCAGATGCAGATGTGATAATTTTTAATACATGCTCTGTACGGCAGCACGCTGAAGATAGGGTTCTAGGACGTATCAATAATGAGATGAGCCGCAAACGTAATAAGAAAAACTTGAAGATCGGTGTAATCGGCTGTATGGCTCAACGTCTTGATAAAAAACTGAATGAGATGAATTCTAATATTGATTTTGTAGTTGGTGTAGATCAATATAAAAAGCTGCCGGAAATTATAACTGATCTCTTTGATGAAGATGACTTTAAGTGCAATACACTTGTAGACGATAAAGAGATATATAAAGATATTTATCCGATCCATACTGGCAAGTTCAATGCTTTTGTAACAATAATGCGTGGATGTAACAATTTCTGCTCATATTGCATAGTGCCATACACACGCGGTAGAGAGCGAAGCAGACTGACCGCAGACATCATTAATGAAATCACAAAGATAGGGGAGAAGGGTTTCAATGATGTTACCCTGCTTGGGCAGAATGTAAATTCCTATAACTATAAAAATGTGAATTTTGCTGAACTTTTAAGGCGAGTGAATAAAATTGATTCTATTAAACGTATAAGATTTGTTACATCTCATCCTAAAGACCTTTCTGATGAGGTTATACAAGTTATGGCAGAATCGGAAAAAGTATGCGAACATTTGCATCTGGCTATGCAAAGTGGGGATGATGAGATATTAGCCAAAATGAATCGTGGATACACTTCACAGCATTTTCTTAATATCACTAAAAAATTAAGGAAAGCAATGCCCAATATAGCGATAACAACAGATATTATCGCTGGTTTCCCGGGTGAGACAGACGAGCAATTCCAAAAAACTTACGATCTTATGAAGAAAATTCAATTCGATTATGCCTTTACCTTTAAATATTCTCCTCGAACCGGAACAAAAGCTGCAGAATTTATTGATCATTTACCGGAAGAAATCCGATTAGCAAGATTGCAAAAGCTTATCGAGCTTCAGCAAGACATTACTACACTTAAATATAAAGAACAAATTGGGAAAATAAAAGAGATCTATGTTGAGCAGGTGAGTAAGAAATCCGATAAGGAAATGGCAGGAAAAAGTAGGGATTTCAAAATTACAGTTTTCCCCGGAGATAGATCTTTAATTGGAAAGTTTGTTAAAGTGAAAATAACAGATGCAGTTGGCTGGACACTAAAAGGTGAACTCATTAATTAATATAGAACATATTTTCTATATCTACAACATAAAACAGCTTTATTTAACAAGCCAAATCAATTATTAGCTTATTTCTATCAATTTTAATGTAGATTCACTCAAGTTTAATTCTATCGTACCTTAGAAACGATATTTGGAGATATTTACACATTTATTACCAAATCAAACAAATTTTGAAAATTTTATTCTATGTTTTTACTGACTTCAATATTTTAAAATAAATTCAAAAATGATATATCAGAAATCAATTTTAAAGAATGAAAAAATAATGTGATCTTATATTATAGAAAAAAAAATTAGAGAGGTAAGAGAGGCTAATTCTCAAATAGGGGTGGCAGAAAAGCGAAATTAACAACCTGTGATAATATACATTATGTAAACTTGTAGAAGTATGCGTAACCTCTTCCATGGTATAGAGATAGCCATAGAAGAGCTTTTAGCATGCCCTTTATATTGTTCAACAAAAATTAGTTTCTGATTTTAATCCTCTCTTTTCATAATGCCATCTATTAATATTTTAATATTATCATTTTTCTTAAGCTTCAGAATTCAATCTCTGACGAACATAAATGAAAAAGTAATATTGAAACACATTTGAAAAGAATGATTGCATTATATTAAATATTTGGATGTGTTGGGTTAAATTCACATAATACTACTTTTTTCTTTTATTAATACAATTCTTAAAGATAATTGACATAATATAACTAATTATATAAATTGATTAATATAATTAATTTATTTGGAGTTAATATGAAAAGTATGACCGGATATGGTAGAGCAAAATACTTAGATGAGAATATTGATCTGGAAATTGAAATAAGGTCGGTAAACAGTCGTTTCCTGGATCTTCGCATAAAGCAGCCATATCATCTTTCATTTATGGAAGTTGAAATATCAAAACAGATAAATAAGATGATAGTTCGTGGAAAAGTTGATGTAAATATAAATCTCAATTTACTCAAAGCACCGGATATGGAGTTTAATGAAGACATGGCTAAAGCCTATTGGGAATTGTATAAAAAGGCCAAAGAGATAGTAAAAACCGATGCACATCTCCCCTTTGCCAAATTGCTTTCTGAAAAAGATGTTATGAGAATTGGAAAAACGGAAATTAATGAAGAAAACATGAGCAGGATCATTATATCTACTCTTGATGAAGCAATAACTACACATCAGAAAATGGCATTAACTGAAGGTGATTCCATGAAGAAATATTGCCTAAACTCTTTGTCGACAATGAGTTCTGCCTTAAATAAAATAGAAGCTGAGTTTCCCAAATATAAAAAAGATATCTATTCTAAATTAAAAGATAATATTGAGGAATTGCTGGGTACATTTATAAAGGAAGAAGATCATAAAAAGCTGTTACTGGAAACGGCGATATATGTTGAAAAGGCTGATATTACAGAAGAAATCGTAAGATTAAATAATCATATTGATAAGTTTTCTGCTTTATTAGAAGAAAAAACTGAACTTGGTAAGAAATTGAATTTTATACTTCAAGAAATGCATAGAGAGATAAATACAATTGGCTCTAAATTCAATTCTACAAAGGTTTTTGATGATATTATTCTTATAAAAGAAGAAATTGAAAAATGCCGGGAGATAATACAAAATGTCAGATAATGAACCAAAATTAAAATGGATTTCGTATCCTTTCAAAGATTTTCCATTAAGCTCTGCCCTATTGATAGCCTTCTTGATCATTATAAGTTTGCTACTTTGGAAAATTACTGTCGTTAATTGGAATATGCCTCTTTTCTTTTATCTTGGGATGGGAGTATTCTTATTGAGTTTAATAACCTATTTCATTCCTACAACTTATGAACTTTACGAGAACAAGATCATGGTTCACTATTGGCTCATCAAAGCAGAACGACCATATTCTCATTTCGGTTGCTATTACATAGATAAAAAGGGGATAATGTTAAGTACATTCAAAATGCCTCGTAAACTTGATCCATTCAGGGGTCTTTCTTTACGTTTTTCTAAAACTAGAAAGGAAAAAGATGAGCTCCTAAAAATACTTGAAGACAAGATCGGGAATAAAGTATAATTAAATGTATGATAAAAAATTAGCATATACAGTTAAGAAAATACTTGAAGATAGACCACATAACCATTTAAAAATAAAAGAGATAGCGCAATTTGTGGGGTTAAGAAAACATAAATATAAAGATCTTATAGATACACTCTTTAGATTAGCAAAAGATAAAGAGATCAACGTAAAGAATCGCAAATATTATGCTATAAAAGTAAAAAGCTCTAAAAACATTACTGGAATATTTGATGCAACAACCTTAGCGAGGAATAAATCTTTTGCATTTGTGAAAGCAGAACCGGAAGATATCTTCATCTCATCAGAAGACACGTTGAATGCCTATCACAACGATACTGTTGAGTTAGAAGTTAACTATCAGCGGAATGGCAAGAAACACGGGATAATTACCAAAGTGATAAAACGAGCTAATAAAAAAGTTATCGGCACATTTCAAGAATATCATGGAAAGTATTATATCATTCCGGATAATTCACGTATTCATACAAATTTTGCAGTAAATGATATTTCAACTGCTATGAACAGTGAAAAGGTTGTTTTAGATGTAACCAACTGGGGTAGTAGAGAATATTATAAAATTCCTGCCGGTAATATTGTTGAAGTGCTGGGAAAAGCAGGAAATCCTGATGTAGAAGTATTAAGCGTTATCCTCCAGTATGACTTGCCTTTGGAATTTCCTCAAAATGTACTAAATGAACTCGATGCTCTCTCAGATGATATTCCGGATGATATTATTTCTAAGCGAAAAGACCTTAGAAACTTGCTTACATTCACTATAGATCCAGCTTCGGCAAAAGATTTTGATGATGCAATATCATTAGTTAAAGATGAGAAAGGATTCACGCTTTATGTCCATATCGCGGATGTTGCACAATATATTGGGATTAAAAGTAAATTATTTGAGGAAGCTGTAAAACGGGGAAACAGCTATTATTTTCCTAAGAAAGTTATTCCAATGCTTCCAGAAAAAATTTCCAATAAGATCTGCAGTTTAAGACCATTCGAAGATAAGCTCACTTTAACTGTTCAAACACGGTACAATGCAAATTATAAGGTAATTTCACAAAGTGTATATGAAAGTGTGATCTGTTCCAATGCTAGATTCAATTACGAAGAGATCGATGAATTCTTTGAAGAGAAGAAAGAGCTGGAAAATGATATTGCTGAGACTCTTAGAGATATGCGCAAATTGTCTGCATCACTCACAAAGAATAGAGTAAAATGTGGATATCTCAAGCTTAATATCCCTGAAACGATCTTCGTGTTTGATGATGAGGGTCATGTTATTGATCTTGAACGTAGTAAAGAAACCGATTCCCACAAAATGATAGAGAACTTCATGCTGGTTGCAAATGAATATATTGCCAAAGAACTTTCATCTGGTAAAACAATATATAGAATTCATGAAAAACCTGATGGCAAAAGACTGATAAAGCTCAAAGAAGAAGTTACTAGCTATAATATAAAAATGGAAATGCATCAAAACTTGAATATTGTACTTCAGAATTTACTTAATCAACTCCCTGACGAAAACTACCATCGGGTTTTTGATCGCAAGATCCTGCGAAGTATGAAAAAAGCTAAATACACAGTAGAAAATCTGGGTCACTTCGGGCTGGCAATGCGTTATTACACTCACTTCACATCACCGATCCGTAGAATTTCCGACCTGATCATCCACCATCAAATTAAGAATAAATTAGATTCCAAACAAACTCCTTTTTCATCCTCTCATCTTTACAAATTAGCAAAAATTGCAACTGAAAGAGAGATGATAGCCGATGAATCTGAACGAGAAGTTGATCTTAAAAACAAAACGATCTTTATGAAAAAGAAAGTAGGTGATGAATACACTGCCATCATTATTGCTGTTCAGAGAAACGCATTCATAGTTGAACTAAACAGATATCCCGTAACCGGAATTGTTAACATATCTTCTTTAAATGATGATAATTACGAACATTTCCCACAGCATAGCCGTTTTATTGGAAAAAGAAAAGGTAAAATTTATAAATTGACAGATACACTAAAAGTTCTATTGAGCAGTGTAGATGACGAAATTCATTTTAAGGTTTTATAGCATATCATCAAAATATTTTTATAAAAAGGAATATAAATGTTTATTTATTGTATAATTACATCACTTCTTGTAGGTTTAAGTTATCCAATCATCAAATTACGTATTAAAAGTAAGCGAGACAAGCAAAGAATTGGTATCCTGAAAAATGGATTTGAGCAATCTGTATGGATTCATGCTGCCTCCGTAGGTGAAGTGAATGCAGTGAAGCCACTTATAAATTTACTTCTGCAAAAATATTCACAAAAAGATTTTATTATGACTACAATGACGTCAACAGGATTGGAAGCAGCAAAGAAGATCAGTCCAAAATTAGCTGTCAGCCTGTTCCCCATCGATGCTTTATTTATCCAGAGAAGATTCTTCAATACAATAAATCCCGAATTAATAATTCTGGTTGAAACAGAATTCTGGCCAAATATGCTGCATATTGCCAAGAAGCGTAAGATACCTGTAGTAATGGTAAACGCTCGTATCTCAGATAATTCATTTCCAAAATATAGGAATCTTCGTTTTTTCTGGAAACCCGTTTGGAAAGCCATTAAAGCTGTTAATGCTCAATCTGAAAAAGATGAACGAAGATTTATTGGATTTAGATTTAATAATGTAATTAATGCTCATAATCTTAAATTCTGTATCGATCTTCCAGAATTCAATAAAATTACTTTAAGGAAAGAATTAGGCTATTCTGAGGACGATTTTATCATAGTTTGGGGAAGTAGTCGTCCTGGAGAAGAAAAGCTCTTCAAAGAGGTATTTATCAGCCTTAAAGAGAAAATTAATAACCTAAGGGTAGTCATAGTTCCACGCCATTTGCACAGAATCCCACAAGTATGTGAAATTTTTAAAGAATATGATTATCATTTTTACTCGAAATTAGAAGAGCCCGAGGATATACTTTTTGTTGATGAGATGGGAATTCTGAATATGATATATGCTCTATCTGATATTGCTATTGTTGGTGGCAGCTTCTTTAACTTTGGTGGACACAATCCGCTGGAACCAGCTTTTTATGGCACTCCCACGATCATCGGGAGATATCATCATTCCTGTCGTGATTCTGTGGATAGGCTTTTAGAAAACAATGGTATTATCGTATCTGACAAAAAGAAATTAACAGATGATATTATGAATTTGTATAATAATAAGGAACTACGGGAACAGCTTGGTTCTAATGCTAAACAAACTTTAGGACTCAATTCCGATAGCTTAAAAACCAATTTGAAGGTTTTAGAAAAATATTTGAAATGAGAGAAATAGTATGAAAAGAGAAATGAAATTAATATTTATAATTTTTGTTTTGTTAATTTCTTGTACTAAAGTTACTTCTCCACCCTATATTTCACCTCCATTAGCGTTGGATGCTATAATCTACTTCAATAATGATATAGAATTTGAATGGACAGATACAAGCGATAACGAAGATGGATTTAAGATCGATCGTAAGATTGAGGGCTCCGAATGGGAAATAGCTCGTGGCACAACTTCAGAAAATGTTGAATCTTGGATTGACAGTTTCAGTTGGGAAGTTAAACAGTATTATCGTGTTTATGCCTTTAAAGGAGAACATAGTTCAGAATATTCAAATATTTATGAAATTGGTGGTGACTAATTTCACCTTGATGGAAGAGTTATCATGAAAGAAGCATTATTTTACACTCAATTAGAAGATCAAAAAGTCAGATGTGATCTGTGTCCGCACAATTGCGTTATTTCACCAGGAAAAATTGGAATATGCAGAGCACGTAAGAATATAGATGGCGTTCTTTATGCAATCAATTATGGGGAAACCATAACGATCAGTATAGATCCAATGGAGAAAAAACCATTATATCATTATCATCCGGGCAAGAGCATTCTTTCAATAGGTCCAAATTCCTGTAACTTCTCCTGTAAATTCTGTCAGAATTATCAATCCAGCCAACTTGAAGTTCCTACAACAACAATAACTCCCGATAAATTAGTGGAACTTTGTAAATCTCACAATTGCGGTTTTGTAGCATTCACTTACACTGAGCCCACAACCTGGTTTGAATTCATACTCGATTCTTCTAAATTATTAAAAGAGAATGGCATTAAAACTGTAATGGTTACAAATGGTTTTATTAATCAGGAACCATTAAAAGAGCTTCTACCCTATATCGATGCTATGAATATTGATCTTAAAGCATTCGATGAAAAATTCTACAAAACAATCTGCAACGGTTCACTTCAACCTGTATTAGATACAATTATAACAGCTTCAAACCGATGTCATATTGAAATAACAAATTTAATTATCACAGATGAAAATGATTCTGAAAAACAAATCAATGATCTTGTAGATTTCGTTGCAAACATTAATCCTGATATCCCGCTTCATTTTTCACGATACTATCCAACTTATAAAATGGAAAATCCACCAACATCGGTTTCCAAGCTGGAAATGGCAAAAGAAATAGCAGAGAAAAAACTAAACTTTGTTTATCTTGGGAATATCATAACTGAGAGAGATACTTGTTGTCCAAACTGCAATCATCTCCTCATTCGCAGAGACTATCCAATGAAAATTGATATTAGAAATGGAAAGTGCCCATCCTGCGGTCACATTATTTACGGTGAGTTTTAATGATCCGAAATCTCCGTAAGATTTTCACATCTGCTGATATCATCCTGATATTCTTCCTTCTGGCAATTGCAGTGTTCATGCTTGTTCTCATAAAAGATGATATCTCTGCAAAACAAGTTGAGATCAGCTATCATAACAAGTTTGTAGCTTCTGTTCCTTTGAGTAAAAATAGAATAATTAATATCGATGAAGGAATAGTTGTTGAAATAAAAGAGGGAAAAGTTAGAATAAAAGAATCAACCTGCAAAAACAAGTATTGTATTAAACAGGGATGGAGTAACCGTTTCCCCATTATCTGTATTCCAAATGAAGTGTCTGTCGTGATAATAAGCAAAAAGAAAGAAGAAATGCTGATTACAAAGTAATATAACTAAGAATATTCTATTTTACTCTTTCTCACCACATTAATCACATTCGCAGAATTCTCTGTAACAACTCCTTAATATTTCGTAATTAAGCTTTCTCAATCTCCTTCATAAGTTGTGCCATTTCAATTGCACTTATTGCAGCATCCCAGCCTTTATTGCCTGCTTTAGTTCCGGCTCGTTCAATAGCTTGTTCGATCGTATCAGTGGTTACAACACCAAAGATAACCGGTAAGCCAACATCCAGTCCAACCTTAGCTATTCCTTTGCTCATCTCAGCACTCACATAATCAAAATGAGGTGTGGCACCTCGTATAACTGCTCCCAGGCAGATGACAGCATCAAACTGCTTTGTGTTTGCCAGTTTCTGTGCAATCAAAGGCAGCTCAAATGCTCCAGGTACCCAGGTTACAGTTATATCTCCCTCTCTAACTTCGTGTCTCACAAAAGCATCAACAGCACCAGATAGTAATTTTGATGAAATAAAGTCATTAAATCTTCCGACAACAATTGCAACCTTTAACCCTTTTCCTACTAATTTCCCTTCGATTGTTTTATACATTTTTCCTCCAATGAATCGGCTTCCGGCTTTGACGGAAACGATCTCAATTTTTATTTTTTTTGTACCACGGTCGCCTCGACCGTGTGTGCTCGTTACATGACACGGACACTTTGTCCATTTTTGCTCGTTCAAGGTGAACGAGCTACATTTAATTTATTATTGATATTTGTTTTAGTAAATGTCCCATCTTCTCTTTCTTAGTTTGCAGGTAATTAAAATTCGTACAAGTGGGTTCAAATTCATGAACTTTACGCACAACTTCAATTCCGCATTCTTTTAAATGCTTTATTTTTAAAGGATTATTGGTCATCAATCCTACTTTATTAACTTTCAAATCTTTCAAGATATCAGCAGCAATCTTGAATTGCCTCATCTCAGCAGGAAAACCTAAAGCTTTGTTTGCTTCTACTGTATCAAGTCCTTCATCCTGTAATTCATACGCTTTCAATTTGTTCAAAAGTCCTATGCCGCGACCTTCCTGCCGTAGATAAATGAGCACCCCTTCCCCATTTTCATTGATCTTTTGCATTGCATTGGTAAGTTGATCTCCACAATCACAGCGCAAACTTCCCAGTAGATCTCCGGTAAAACATTCCGAGTGAACACGACACATAACAGGTTTAATAGAACTTGCCGGATTACCTTTTATCAGTGCGATATGCGGTTCATTAGAATCAGTATTGGAATAACCTATCATTTTAAAATTTCCCCATTTGGTGGGAAGATCGATCTCACCTGTTTCTCTTTTCACAAAAGATTCATTCTGCATGCGATATTCTATCAAATCTTTTATCGTGATCAATTTCAATTGCCACTTCTCTGCAAACTCCATTAATTCCGGTAATCTTGCCATTGAACCATCTGGACTTATAATTTCACAGATCACTCCTGCAGGATGAAAACCAGCTAAACTGGCCAGATCAACAGCTGCTTCTGTGTGACCTGCACGTTCTAATACTCCACCTTTATTGGCTCTCAATGGAAAAATATGACCAGGTCTGCGGAAGTCTCTTTCAGTATTATTATAATTGATGAGTTCCAGAATTGTGGCAGCTCGATCAAATGCAGAAATACCGGTGGAATTGGATTTGTGATCGACGCTTACAGTGAAAGCCGTTTGATGATTATCAGTGTTTTGCGAAACCATCTGATCAAGTTTCAATCGCTGCAAATCTTTATCAGTCATCGGCATACAAACCAATCCTTTTGCCTGGCTGATCATGAAGTTGATACTTTCGGGAGAAATACATTCTGCAGGAATTACCAGGTCTCCCTCATTTTCACGATCTTCATCATCCACCACAATCACCATTTTTCCCTTTTTCAATTCATACAAAGCTTCTTCAATTGTGTTTATCATTATTTTCTCCTAATATTTAAAATCTGTCTTTCTGACGTTTACCAGCCTTGGGCTGCTTTCCTGCACGTTGTTCTCAGGAAGAATCTCAGTTCTATAAATAGAAGTAAATCTACAAGAATAATCAAGAGATCCTTCGTGGGCAAAGCTAAAAGTGACCTCAGGAAGACATTTTTTATACATAACCATGTTCTGCCAGAAATTGTATTGAAATATTGCTTTTCACTTTTCCTTCATATTGCAGGAAATTATAAAGATACTTCCCCAATAAGTCACTTTCGATATTTACCGTATCACCTGATTTTTTGTATTGCAGGATTGTGTTTCTCATTGTTTCAGGAATTATAGAAACCGTAAGATGATCTTGCTCTAATTCGGCAATTGTCAGACTTATCCCGTCAATGCAGATAGAACCTTCCACTATAAAGTATTTCCTTTGTTCAGGATCGATTTGAATTTTGATTCTTGTTGCATTTTCATGCTTAGTAATTGATGTGATCTTTCCAATTCCATCTATATGTCCACTTACTAGGTGTCCACCCAGACGTGACTTTAACTGAAGTGCTCTTTCCAGGTTTATGAACTCTCCGTTTCGACAGTTTTTCAGATTTGATTTTTGAAAAGTTATCGGCATCACATCAGCAGTAAAACTCATTATATCGAATCTTGATACTGTAAGGCAAATTCCGTTAACCGCAATGCTGTCACCGAGTTTCATATCTTTGATAATGCTGGTGCAGGAAATTGTGAGTGAATTGTCTTTTCCTGTTTTCTTGATTTCACTAATTTTGCCGATCTCTTCAATTATTCCGGTAAACATTTATCCTCCTTCCTTTTGCCAAAGTAACCTATAACATGCAGATTATTATCTAACTTTTCGGTAGTAACATTCTCTAAGTTATAAGCTGAATCAATTGAATTAATAGATAAATTTTTCAACATAGGAATTCCGTCATTCCCGATCAAAATCGGAGCCTGGAAAATATGGAATTTATTAATAAAACCTGCTTTTAGAAAAGAAGTATATACTCCACCCCCACCTTCCAGAAGCAGACTTGTGATTTCTAGTTGACCAAGTTTTGTCAGAATTTCATCAATATTAAGATTTTCCAGAGTACCTGATATGGGGATTATATGAATATTGTAATTCTGGAATTTGGCAATAATGTCATTAGTCGCATTAGATTCATGGCAAATAATGATAAGTGGTTTAGATTTTGACCATTTGTATATTTTCATCTTAGAAAGCTTTTCTGCAGTAATGTCCAGTTTAGGAATAATAATGATCTTTTGCGGTCCTTCTTTAATTGAATCCAATCTCACATTAAGGCTGGGATCATCGTTGATCAACGTATTTTTCCCAATAAGAATTGTATCAACCTGATCTCGCAATTCATGTGTTACAATTCGCGACTCTGCATTGGAAATCCACTTGGCATTACCATTTGATGTTGCGATTTTTCCATCGAGTGAAATTGCCATTTTGGCAATAACAAACGGTTTTTTAGTTTGTATGTAATGAAAGAAAATTTCGTTCTGCTTTTTGGCATCTGCTTCTAATATTCCAGTTTCTACTTTAATGTCGGCAACTCTGAGTTGTTGAATCCCTTTGCATGCAACCAGCGGATTGGGATCTTTTGCAGCAATAACAACTTTAGATATTCCGGCATTGATGATCTTATCTGTGCAGGGAGGTGTTTTGCCGTGATGACAGCATGGTTCCAGCGTTACATAAAGTGTAGCACCTTTTGCTTTCTCTCCAGCTTCATCCAAAGCAAAAACTTCGGCATGAGGTGCACCGGCGCATTGATGAGCACCACTTCCTACAATCTCCCCAATCTTTACAACAACTGCTCCAACCATAGGATTTGGGCTTGTCTTCCCTCGAAATTTCTCTGCTAATTCCAAAGCTAATTTCATATATTTCACGTAGACTCCAGTGGAGCAGAATTGTATTTGGGAGAAATACTTCCGATGAAGGAGTAAAAAAAAATACCCCGTTCATCGGGGCTATCAAGAAAAGGTTATTGCC
>JAGLPW010000191.1 GCA_023137125.1 Candidatus Cloacimonadota bacterium
CTTTATTTCTCACTCTTTATGCAGTTGCTGCTGCAGTTTTCACTGAAGCACTGATCCAGAAATCCAGAAAGATTCCAATAACAATTGGTGATGGCAGCGCAGTTGTAACCGGCATTTTAATTGCATTTAACATCAATTCTTCTGCACCCTGGTGGTTACCGGTTCTCGGAGCGGTTTTTGCAATTGCAGTTGGTAAACAGATATTTGGTGGATTAGGCTTTAACATTTTCAACCCTGCCTTGTTGGGACGTGCTTTTATGATGGCTTCATGGCCAACCTTAATGACAGCGGGTTGGAAATTCACAGCACCAATGAACAATCTGTTCCAAAGTTCTATAAACGGTCTTAGAAATTTACCTTCAAATGTTCCTGATGTTGTAACATCTGCTACCCCGCTGGGAGTTGTAAAAGCATTACGTGACACAACTCAAATAAGTAGTGATATGGCAAACACAGTAATGGACAATCTCACAAGTATGAACACACTTCAAGATCTTTTCTGGGGAAATATTGGTGGTGTTATTGGTGAAGTTTCTACAGCTGCACTGCTCATCGGAGCTGCTTATCTTGCCTGGAAACATATTATTGAATGGCGAATTCCTGTAAGTTATATTGGAACTGTATTCGTGCTAATATATATGTTCGGTGGAATCAATGGTATGTTCTCGGCTTCCATAATGCTTCCTATATTCCATATTCTTTCCGGAGGACTTATCCTGGGTGCATTTTTCATGGCAACCGATATGGTAACTTCTCCAGTTACAAAAAAGGGAAGGCTCATTTTTGGTATGGGTTGTGGTATTCTCACGGTTGTTATCCGCCTGATCGGTGGGTATCCGGAAGGAGTATCATACTCAATTCTTCTGATGAATATTGCCGTTCCATTGATTGATAGATATACTACTCCAAAGCCTTTTGGGCAAATTAAACGCTGATGAACGCTGAAGAATATGAAAAATCTAAAGAACTATAAATATTCAGATTTAACTGATAAGATTATAAAAGAAGTATATTATATTTTCAATAAATTAGGAAGTGGTTTTTTAGAGAAAGTATATGAAAAAGCTTTAATGTATCGATTGAATATAATTGGTTTGAAAGCTGAATTTCAAAAACCAATTCATGTGAAAATGGATGGAATTCTTGTTGGTGAATATTTTGCAGACATTATTGTGGAGAATAAAATAATTATTGAACTCAAAGCAAAAAACATGCTAGTAAAGATCGACGAAGTTCAACTAGTAAACTACTTGAAAGCAACAGCAATAGAAGTAGGATTACTAATAAATTTTGGTGAGAAGATTGAGATTCGTAGAAAAGTTAATACTTTGGATTACAATAAGGAAAAAGAGTCATGAATACTAAGAGTCTTTTAATGACATCTTACTTAATAATCATGCGTTTTCATAATTTTCTTATAGAATCTGCGTTGAATTTAAAGGAGAGTAAATGAAATATTATTTAAAGTTAGGTTTTATTTTATTCATTATTACAGCCATTGCCAGTGGAGTTTTGGCATACTTAAATACATTAACTCAACCAATTATTGAAGAGAATCAGCTATTAGCTCAGGAAAAAGCGAGAAAAGAAGTACTTCCCTCTGCTCTTACTTTTGAAGAAGTTTTCGATGAAGAAGTTGTGGGTGAAACAACTTATCATATTGGTAAAGATGCTGAGGATAATATTGTTGGCTACACATTCGTAGCTTCTCTCTATGGTTACAGTGGTGATGTAAAAACAATGGTTGGAGTTAATACTGATCTGGTAATTGAGAAGATTAAAATAATTTCTCAGGCAGAGACTCCGGGCTTAGGAGCAAATTGTGAGAAACCGGAATTTCAAGAACAATTTAGTGGAAAACAAAAAACTGAAATGAAGGTTGATAAAGATGGTGGAACTATTGTAAGTTTAACCGGTGCAACTATAACTACTCGAACAATTGCAAATTCCATCAAAGCTGCCATGAACAAACTTGATTTTCCTGCGGATGAAACTAAAGAAGGGGTAGAATAATGACTTTATTTAAAGAATTTACTAAAGGATTTATTAAAGAAAACCCGGTATTTGTAATGGCATTAGGGCTCTGCCCCACATTGGCTGTTACTTCTTCGGTAGAAAATGCAATAGGCATGGGATTAGCTACTACTTTTGTACTGGCTTTTTCTAATATTTTTATCTCACTTCTCAAGAATTTGATTCCTTCTAAAATTAGAATACCTGCTTTTATCGTTGTGATCGCATCATTCGTAACGATTGTAGATATGGTAATGCATGCATATGTTCCCGCTATACATAAAAGTTTGGGATTATTCATTCCACTTATAGTTGTTAACTGTATTATTCTTGGAAGAGCTGAAGCTTTTGCCAGTAAAAATAATGTATTCAGATCCATATTAGATGGTCTGGGAATGGGACTTGGATTTACACTTGCTTTAATTGTTATTGGTGGGATCCGTGAAATATTGGGGGCCGGTCAGTTCCTTGGATACAATTTATTTCCCGAAACTTTCCAACCAATGTTAGTTGCCATTTTGGCACCCGGTGCATTTATCGTGATGGGGTTGCTGATGGGTTTAATGAATTTAAAGAAGAAGAAATAGGAGATATAAATGGAATTTGTTGGAAAAATACTTTTCATGGCTGTAATGGCCATCTTCGTTCAGAACTTTGTATTAATGAGATTCTTAGGGTTATGCCCTTACATTGGTGTATCCAAGAAATTGGATTCTGCCATAGGTATGGGAATGGCTGTTATTTTTGTGATGACGATGGCATCTACATTTACATGGCTCATACATACATATCTTTTAATTCCTTTACATATTGAATTTCTACAAACAATTGCTTTCATTCTAACAATTGCATCTTTGGTTCAACTTGTAGAAATGGTTATCCAGAAAACAGCTCCAGCACTTTATAAATCTTTGGGCGTTTTCCTCCCGCTTATCACTACCAATTGTGCTGTTCTTGGTGTTGCGATTTTGAATATCCAATCTGAATACAACTTTCTCTTTGCAATATTGAATGGATTATTTGGCGGAATAGGTTTCACACTTGTTCTTATTCTTATGGCTGGCATCAGAGAACGTTTGGAACGAGCAGAATTACCTGTAAGCATGAAGGGAATGCCTATCTCAATGATAGTTGCCGGCAGCATGGCACTTGCTTTCTTGGGCTTTTCCGGTCTCAAATTTTAGGGGGAATTAATGTCGATATTATTATATTCAGTTTTAACACTGGGAACATTAGGACTTATTTATGGTCTGGGATTGGCATTTGCCTCAAAGAAATTCCATGTTGAGATTGATCCGAAGATCGAAGAGATAAACGAAATTTTACCGGGTGTAAATTGTGGCGCTTGTGGCTATCCCGGATGCGCTGCCTATGCTGAAGCAGTAGTAGGTAAAGGAGCAGAAATAAATCTCTGTGCTCCTGGTGGTGATGAAGTCATTAAACATATAGCTGAGATTATGGGAATGGAAGCAACTACTGCAGATAGAAAAGTTGCAATTATCCATTGTCAGAGCGGTGGGAAGGATAACACAAAGTTCAAATATATTTATCATGGAATAGAAACCTGTAAAGCTGCGATCCTGGTTTCGGGTGGACCCAATGCATGTAATTACGGTTGCGTGTATCAATATGATTGTGTAAGAGCTTGTAAATTTGATGCTATGGATATTGATGATAATGGAATGATCATTGTTAATAATGATAATTGTACCGGTTGCGGAGCATGCGCTATTGCATGTCCAAGAGACCTTATCGAAATGGTTTCAATTACAAAACGTGTTCATATTCTTTGTACTTCTCATGATAAAGGTGCAGTGTCAAGAAAAGTTTGCGGCAATAATACAGCCTGTATCGCCTGTACACTATGTGTAAAAAAATGTCCTGTCGATGCAATAACAATGGATGAGAATCTAGCTATTATAGATTACGATAAATGTATTGTTTGTGGTTTGTGTGCCGATGTATGCCCTACTTCTGCTATTTTCGATCCACTTAAAGAAGCTCGTGTCCAGAAGAAAGCTGCTGCAAAAGCAAAAGCTGAAGCGATGAAAAAGAAAATTGAAGAGCAAAAAGCAGAAGAGAACAAGGAAGAAAAATAACATCTTATGATGAGTTTTTTTGAAGATCTAAAAGAGAAACAGCTTAAAAAAAGGGGACAGAGGCTTCTTTCTAAAAATGATTTCGAAAAAGCTTATTTAGTTTTTCAAAAAGTAATTCTTTTAAATAATTCTGTCGAAAATAAATTTAACCTTGCAATCTCCCTTCTTTCGCTATCCGAATATTCCAAAGCAGAAAATTACTTAAAAGACATTTATGATGAATATCCGGAAAATGAACTGAACTTGCTTGCACTTGCAGAATGCAATATTATGCAAAAAAAATGGGATGAAGCAATAAAGTTTTATAAAATGACCATAAAATTGTTTCCTGGTAAGAAAACATTTAAAAATTACCTTAACATAGCTGAAGATGTAGTCACACGAGAAAAATATGTAAAAGCTAAAGAGTTGTTTAGGGCAGCTACGATTGAGCTTAAACATAAGAATGATGAAAATGCACTTAATATTCTTTTAGAGGCAAATGAATATTTCCCGGAAGATGCAACAATATTAAATAATATTGCTACATTGTACATAATGCTCAAGGATTTCCGTAAAGCATACAGCTATTCAATGAAAGCTTTATCGATAAGACCAGATGATCCTCGGTTCCAAAATAATTTAAAAATTGCAAAAAGGAAAATAAAAAGATAGTAAATACTTTTTCAAAAGTGCCAGCAATTAAATTCAAATATTGACAAAAGGAAAAGTATTTTAAAAATTAGAAAAGTAAAAAATTAAGACTCCGGGAGTATTAATGAGAAGAACATTTATATTAATATTTTTAGTATTGATAAGTTTATTAAATGCAAATTTTCTTATCGATGTATATCATAAAGATTATGGTGTGATTGACCGTACAGTATTAGTATTTGACACCAAACCTGATTACGAAATTCTCAAACATGAATC
>JAGLPW010000192.1 GCA_023137125.1 Candidatus Cloacimonadota bacterium
TACGTTGTATCAGAAGAAAAAGTTATGGTTTTGATCAATATTAATACTTCACAATTGCTTGTAACCGGAGAAATATATAAAGTGGAAGGGATGGAGTTACAGGGAAATGTCTTCAAGCTTGTTCTGGATATTTTTATCTCAACAGATCCTCAGACCCTTTCCGAACTTACGAGCTACGCTTCTTTCTATGAAAAAACCGGAGAACTAAAATTAGCAGAAGAGTACAAAAATAAGGTTTTAGGACTTCATGATGATCTTAAAGTTCAACAAAAAACTACAGATACTAAATCAATACATGCTGTTACTAAAAAAGAGTCGCTTAAGGTAATAGAGAAAATTAAATCCGTTGTGCAAAATTTTAGTTCTAAACTTAATCTCAAAATTGTTGGTTTTGCCTTAGGTGTATTGGTTCTATTAATCATAGTTATTTTTCTTATAATCAAACTTTTCCGAAAGAAAACTTCTGCTTTTGATATGGAGGATGATAGTCTTCGTCCTACAGATGGTTTTGCAGATAGTGCCTATTTGGAGAAAGTAGCTAAAAATCTATCTGCAAAAAATTGGGAAATTGAGGAGATTGCAAAAGAACTAGAACTCCCACTTGAGAAAGTACAAAGAATAATTGCTCCTGATCTTGAACAAGAACTAGAACATTTATAAATAATCCTTCAAAAAAAAGCCATCCGGTATATACTGGATGGCTTTTTTTATTTTATGCTTTATTTCAATAGAAGCATTCTTTTAGAATCAATTATTTTGTTACCTATCTTTAACTGATAGAAATAAACACCGCTTGAAACCGGTTGATTGTTTTGATCATTTCCATCCCATAAAATTAAATGATCTCCATTTTCGAGAACACTATTAATTAGTGTTTTTACTTTCTGTCCCTTGATATTGTAAATGATCAACTCCGTGTTTTCAATACTCATTGTTGTAAAAGAAATCTTTGTGGTCGGATTGAATGGATTAGGATAATTTTGACCCAAGCTAATTACAGTTTCAATTACCTCATCATCAACTTCTACAATAGGTTCAAGATAGAAATCTTGAACAACAGCATTATTTGCGATCACGATATTATCAACACTATGATCAAAGTAACCATCCTTCCAACAATCTGCACCATAAATCTCATTTGGAAGATCAAAGTAATAATAACCGTTCATATCAGCCTGAGTGTAATTCCAATATGTAGCTGATGCTATTTGAATATTTGCATAAGGAATTGGAATACTCGTATCAAGTTCATAGACATATCCTTCCAGAGAACCATCAAAAGAAATCGGATCAAGCTCTATATCAAGCTGAACAATGTTATAATTTATTGTTATATCTTCGATATGAAACGAATAATAATCATTATGCCATGCATCTACCGTATAAGAACCATTAGGCAGATCAAAATAGTAATAACCACTTTCATCTGTTACAGTATTTGTGTAATAAGCTGCACTTGCAGCTGAGACTTCAACATTTTCTATCGGATTTGTTGTTCCAGCTTCATAAACAAATCCTTCCAGGGCACCATTAAATTCAATTGGCACTAACAAAAAATCCATCTGTATCATCTCATCAAGGATCTCAACATCATCAATGTACTGCGGGTAATATGAATTCCCATTTGCTTCAATCTGGTACGTACCATTTGGTAAAGGCAACTGATAATAACCATCATCATCAATTCCTGTGCTGAACCAGTTAGTTCCATCATTTGCATTAACCCAGCAGTCGTAAACAGGTTCCATTGTTGTTGCATCTAATATTTCACCTTCAATTCCACCTGAAGCTGTGTAGAGATGAAAATTGATATTTGTGGAACCCGAAACTATGTTATTGTAACTTTCTTCTACATAAATTCCCGGTATTTCCCAAAGTTCTACATTTACATTATAACCACCCAAAGCATCAGCTTCACTTGATACAGATAAGGAATATGTTCCATTCCCAACACTGATTGTTACAGAACTACCAATCTCATCATTCTGGGCATGAATATCGTAACCGGGAGTCGGTATATCATCAAGATAAACTGTTCCAGTTATGGTGGCATCAGTTGAATAAACCATGAAATCAACCGTCTCAATCGCTCCTTCTACAACATATATTTCCTCATGATTTGTAGACATATAATTGGGGAATAAATCATCTTCATTCACACCAACATACCAATTCCCCTCAATTACACTTAGCTCATAATACCCATCTTCATCTGTAGGATCAACAATACCTGAAGGACCACCTTGACTGGCAAAAACATTCACATTAACTACTGGGTCTCCTGTCTCATCTAACACATGACCATTTATAGTTGAATTACCTTCTATAAATTCAAAATCATAACCTGTTAAATGTCCGTTAATTAGAACTTCTTCATACATTGTAATTGAAAGCAATCCACCCAGAACATTAATGGGGTCAAAAGCCATAAGTGTATATTCTGTTGCAGGATCTACAAAATTCTGATAATTTCCGGATGCATCTGTTGTTGTCATCCACGTTTCATCTTCAGAAGCTGCCATAATTATAATATTGTGTGCTGTCGGGATTACTGATCCTGAAACAGAGTAATCTGAAATCATCGAATCAATCCAAAGGTAGCCATCATCCACACCACCATTATCTTCAGCAACATAGAATAAACCCAGGTTTGAAACTCTGTTGGGTCCGTCCTCATCACCGGAAACAGTTATCTCATAAATACCATCCTCTGGATTTTCATCCTCCATGCTGTTATCAAAAACTTCCCCTCCCTCATTAGGAACGATTAGATCAATATTGTCTTCCCAAACAGCGTTGTCATTCATATCTGCCCACATTGATATTGTAGCTTGTGAAAAACCGGTAGAAAAATTAATAGTTATAACAAAGTCCTCTCCCTGGGTGATTGTAGCCTGATTCACACCATTGATCAAAACTTCTATAGCGAACACATTCCCAATAAAAGCAAAAACAATAAAAAAAATAATAATTTGAATTTTCATATCTTCCCTCCTATGAATTCAATTTGTTATTTGATTATCTGTTGCAATATAAATATTTATAAAAATATATGCAACAAGAAAAAAATATTAAAGATTTCATTGGGAAAAAAATTGACGCATTTCTAGTTAAACTAATATTCGAGTTTGAAACTAATAAAAGATGGAGGATGAGTTATGAATAAGATTCGTTTTGTTTTAATTTGTATCGTATTACTTATTTCGATCAATTTTCTTTGGAGTCAGACCGTTGCAAAATGGCACACTTCTATGGGAGAATTTGAGATTACACTGCGTGAGGATCTAGTGCCAATTACAGTTAATAATTTTGTAGATCTCACAAATTCTAATTTTTATGATGATCTTATCTTTCATCGTGTAATATCTGATTTTATGATCCAGGATGGTTGTCCTTACGGAACTGGTTACGGTGGACCAGGCTATACTATCCCCGATGAATTTCACCCACTTCTCAACTATAGTGAACCATATACACTTGGTATGGCAAATGCTGGTCCAAATACAGGTGGATCACAATACTTCATCACTGTAGTACCAACAACCTGGTTAGATACTCTACATACAGTCTTTGGCCATGTGACTATGGGTTCCGATATTGTGGAAAATATCAGTGAAGTTCCTACTAATGCAAATAATAAACCTTTAGTAGATGTTGTGATAGACAGCATCAGGATAATGACACCACAACTTGATGACTTCTTGCCACAGGAGGATACTCTTTATGTAAATGCAGGAGATCCCATTGGTTTTGTATTGATCTGCGATGATGAAGGTGTTACTTATTCCTGGTATGTAGATGATGAACTACAGCAAGCCACAGGTTTTTCCTTTGACCTCACTCTCACTGTAAATGATTGGCATGAAGTAAAAGGTGTAGTTTCTAATGATAATTATGATCTGCCAAAAGTATGGTGGGTGTTTATTACTGGTGGATCCGATATAACTAACGATGTTGTAAGCAACAGAACAGTTTTGTATCAAAACATTCCAAATCCTTTCAATCCTGAAACTAACATTAAATTTTATTTAAAAGATGCTGGTTCTGTTTCTTTAGAAGTATTCAATTTAAAAGGGCAACTGGTAAAAACTCTGGTAAACAATGATCTTCCAACTGGAGAACATAGCTTTATTTGGAATGGAAAGGATGATAATGGGAATCAAGTTGCATCTGGAATTTATCTTTATAGCTTGAGAACAAAAGATATTTCTGAAAAGAAAAAAGCAATTTTACTGAAATAGGATAAGAATGAGAATTGCAATAATTGGATTTGGAGCTGCTGCTATTGGTTTCATTGAAAAAATTAAAAACAGTAATAATGAAATTCATGTTTTTGAAAAAAGTAAAGACATCTATTCATCAAGCATCTCTGGCATACGAGCAGATGGGAAACTATTTGTTTCTAAAGAAATGGGTGGAGATATTGATGTAGATATTGCTCTTCAGGAAAAATTGGTTGAATATTATATAAGTAGAACAAAAGATCGCAAATTTGAGATTGGAAGTTCTTTCACAAATATTGAATACTATAAACAATTTTATGCAAAAGGGTTTCAACCTATTATTTCTGAATTCTTTCATTTAGGCACTGACCAACTGAAACAGATTTTGTATACTATATATGAAGATTTTAAAACTTATAAGAACATACATTTCCATTTCAACAAAAATATCAAGGATCTGGAAGTATTGCCCGGGAAAGTTTTACTGAATGAGGATGATGCTTTTGATAAAGTTGTAGTAGCAGTTGGTCGCAGCGGGCATAAATTCATCAAAACTATCATTAATAAATTTCCTGAGGCAGTTACAGATAACACAATGGTAGATATGGGTGTTCGTTTTGAGCTGCCAAATCATATCGTAGATGAGCTGAATAAAGAGATGTATGAATTCAAAGTGAAATACAAAAGCAAAACCGGATATATGGTTCGCACTTTCTGTAATAATCCCAGCGGTTTTGTAGTCACAGAGAATTACGGAGATTTTGCAACCGTGAATGGGCACTCTAAACTCAAAGAAAAATCTAAGAATACAAATTTTGCCATTCTAACTACCGTTAAACTCACCCATCCATTTAACGATCCGATAGGTTACGGATCGCATATTGCAGAGTTATTCAATCTATTGGCCGGTGAGAGAAAGGTTATTTTACAGACCTACAAGAATTTCAAATCTTCCAAACGCACAAAACATTTGTATCGTGTTGAGCCAACTTTAGAAAGAGATAGCTATATTCTGGGTGATATAAATCTGGCATTTCCACGTAGAATTGCAGAGAGTATTATAGATTTTATCGAGAATTTGGATGTGGTTGTTCCGGGAATTGCAAATGGTGATAATCTGCTTTATGCTCCGGAAATAAAATTCTATTCTAATAAACTTAGTAATGATAAATTTGATGATCTTAAATTTGTTGGTGATTGCTCAGGTGGAACCAGATCAATTATCTATGCTACTGCTCACGGATGGTTAATGGCAGAAAGACTTATGAGTGAAGATCAATTAAAAAATTAGCTAGTGTTATTTTTTTTTAAGGAGATAAAAATGAAAAAACTGCTATTTGCAATTTTATTGTTATCTTTGATCTCCTGTGTTATAAATATTGGCGATATGAATCAGCGGCATGGAGAATTGAATAAAGAGTGTAAAAAACTTCTTGAAAAACAAAAAGAAGAGGTTTATTCTGCCATGCAGGGAATGGAGATGGGAACTCCGGAAAAGGTAATTGCAACTAGCGATTCAACAGAAACTGCCTATTTCTATAAAAGATATGTAAAAGAACGTAAAGATAGGTTTTATGATGAGATAATCCTGGATTTCAGGAAGGATGTTTTAATAAAATTCAAAGTAGATCTGGTTCGTTGATGTATTTCTTTAGCGTACAGGAAAATAAGTATGAGTAAAATTTCACATATTATAAAACGTAGTGGTGCTATTGTCACATTTAAAAAGGAAAGAATTTCTAATGCAATATTTAGAGCTGCTGTAGCAGTTGGTGGGCGTGACAAAAAAGCAGCCGATAAATTGGCAAATGAAGTTGTTGATACTCTTAATAAAAAATATTCTCATGAGAAAACTCCGTGTATTGAAGATATTCAGGATATTGTTGAAAAAGTTTTAATTAAGAATGGTCATACCCAGGTTGCAAAAGCATATATTCTTTATAGAAACAGTAATATCCAGCGTAGGAAAGAGAAGGTGACAAAAGCTTCTTCCCCATCCGAGAGAATTCCATGGCACAAGATCTGGAAAATACTTGATTGGTCAGTACAAAATAACTTACATACAATTGAAGCATTGAATAAAAGAATAATAAATGGTGAGTTCCCACATATTGTTCATGAATCTGAAATTGCTTATGCGGATGAAGTCGCTATGGCGGCAGAGCTGATTTCCAACAGAATAGATAAATTAAAAATGGTTCTTATAACCGGTCCCTCATCTTCAGGGAAAACAACAACCACAATAAAGTTGGAAGAGCACCTAAACAAACTGGGATTCAAATTTAAAATGTTTGCAGTGGATAATTATTTTTATGATCTGGCAATGCATCCAGTAGATGAATTTGGAGATTACGATTTTGAAACTCCTCAGGCACTCGATCTGAAATTAATAGATCAACACATAAGTAATTTATGTAACGGAGATGAAGTTATTATTCCATTTTATGATTTTAAAACCGGTACTAGATATCTGGATCGTACACCTATGAAGCTTGAGAAGAATGAAATTCTGCTTATCGATAGCCTGCACGGACTTTATCCTGAAATGACCAAATCAATTAATAACGATCATAAGTTTAAATTATACCTTGAACCAATGTTCCAGATCAAAGATAAGTATAGAAAATACCTGCGTTGGACAGATTTCCGCCTGATCCGTAGAATGCTGCGCGATTCAACTCATAGAGCCTACAATCCAACCCAAACTCTTGAACACTGGCATTATGTCCGTTCCAGCGAAGTACGTCATATAATCCCATATCTTAATTCTGCTGATTACATCATCAACAGTGCCATGCCTTACGAGCTTCCAATTTATAAAGCACGGCTAGGTAAAGAATTTGAAAAATGGACAGAAGAATATAAGGACGATGAACTAAAAGAAGATGCATTTATGCGTGCTTCACGAATTAATGACTTTATGCAGCAGATAGTTGGTTTTAGTGATGAATCGGCAATTCCACAAGATTCTGTCATTAGAGAATTCATTGGTGGAAGTATACATAAATATTAAATCTGTTTGACACAAAAACTGATCTTAGTTTTATAAACAGAATTAATTTAAATAGAGAGGAAAAATGAAGAAAATTGTTATTATATTTATTTTATTATTATTATCTATTAGTATATTTGCTACTCAGCAAAATACTTTTGAACTACAACGTTTGTCTGAAAAATTTAAACTTGAATATGAACAGAAAAGAGCGGAAGCATATCAGAAAGCTGCTCAAATGAATTGGCCTACTACATTTACAACCGATGAAGGTTCATTTGCAGAGTTACAGGTTTTAGATGAATTTGGCATGCCGCAATATTACATAACACATAATGCAAACGCAGCGCAAACAATTTCAACTGACGAAGTATATACCGGTGGAAGCGCAGGTCTTTCATTAGATGGAACCGGTATAGTAGTTCGAGAATGGGATGGTGGAGGTGTTCGTCTTACACATCAAGAATTTGGTGGAAGAGTAACGCAGGGTGATAGTCCAAGTGGAACTCATTATCATTCTACACATGTAGCTGGAACTATCATGGCTTCCGGTGTAGTAGCTAGTGCAAAAGGAATGGCATACGCATGTAGTTTACGAGCTTTTGATTGGAACAGTGACATTTCAGAAATGGCAACAGAAGCCAGTGCCGGTGCATTAATTTCAAATCACTCTTATGGTTATACTCGTGGTTGGAGTTATGATCCGGGACCACCTAGTTGGTGGTATTGGTATGGTAGTGTTTCTGTAAGTACTACTGAAGATTATTTATTTGGTTTTTATGATAGCAACTCACAACAACATGATCAGATAGCATATAATGCACCGGATTACCTTATTGTTAAGTCAGCTGGAAATGATCGAAATGATTCACATACAGGTATCCATAAATATTGGAATGGTTCCAGTTGGGTTAATTCATCAGCTCCTAGAGATCCAGATGGGCAATACGACTGTATCGGCACAGTTGGTGTTGCAAAAAATATTCTCACAGTAGGAGCGGTTAATGATATTATTGGTGGCTATTCTCAACCAAGTGATGTGACTATGAGTTCTTTTAGCTCTTGGGGACCTGCAGATGATGGCAGGATTAAACCTGATATTTCTGCAAATGGTGTGAGCTTATATTCTACCGATGATGATTCTGATACAGATTATACTTCACTTTCCGGTACATCGATGGCAACACCTTCAGTCACAGGTTCTCTTGCCTTATTGCAAGAATATTACATTTCCCAGCACGCTAGTAATGCTAACATGCTTGCAGCAACATTAAAAGGACTTGTAATCCACACTGCTGACGAAGCCGGAAGTAATAACGGACCCGATTATGAATTTGGCTGGGGTTTGATGAACACTGAATCTGCTACAAACGTGATCTCGGATAACGGTACTACAGATTATATTCTTGAAACTTCTCTTTCAAATGGCGGAAGTTATACTTTAAATTTAAATTCTGATGGTACTACTCCATTAGTTGCTACAATTTGTTGGACGGATCCAGCTCATGCAGCTCTAACTCCTGCACTTAATCCAACTACTAAATTGCTTGTTAATGACTTAGATTTAAGAATTACAAAAACCGGTTCAACTTATTATCCCTGGAAACTTGATGTAGCAAATCCATCCAATGCTGCTACCAATAGTGGTGATAACGACACAGATAATATTGAGAAAGTTGAAATTTCTAATCCTAGTTCAGATGAATATACAATAACTGTTTCTCATAAGGGAACGTTAAGCTCATCACAAAATTATTCTCTTATAATATCAGGAATTGACTCTAGTGTTTTAGTCTCTACACCAACTTTCAGTCCTGCCGGTGGGACCTATTCATCAACTCAAAGTGTGACAATTAGTTGTGCTACTTCTGGATCTACGATATATTATACAACTGATGGAACGAATCCTACTACTTCATCTAATCTTTACAGCACACCGGTTAGTGTTTCTTCATCTGTAACTTTGAAAGTAAAAGCTTTTCATTTACTCTGGAGTGATAGTTCAATAGCTTCTGCTACATATGTGTTGAATCAAAGCAGTGGTTCAGGAGACAACTCGGGTGATACTTCTGGTCCTGCTTTAATAGATATGCCATTAACAAATATTGATGGTAATTCAGTAAATCCTGATGTTTCAATTGATCCTTTTGGAGATTTGGGTATTACTGTAAATGTTACTGTAACAGATGAAGTGCAGGGCTCAGTTCCAGTTGCAAATCCTGATAATGTAATAATCTCGTATGATGTAAATATCACAGGTTCAGTAACTGGCGTGAATCTTGTTTTTGATCTAGAATTTACTGGACTTTCTAGTTTAGACCAAATCCATTGGTTAAATGGAACCAACTGGGAAGTTCCAAATAATGTTAGCTGGAGTACACCAGATCATGTAACTTTTGATCTAACCTTATCAGCAGGAAGAGATGGTTCGACCGAGATCATACTCTCTGGCGACAATCCTCTTCCTGTAACTCTTTCATCTTTCACGGCTGCATATATTAATGGTTCACCAATTATTAATTGGGTTACGCAATCTGAAACCGATAATATTGGCTGGAATATATATCGTTCCAATTCATATAATTTTGGACAGGCTTTCATCCTCAATCTTGAGACTATCCCCGGTAACGGAACAACAAGCCAACCTTCATTCTATTCCTATACAGATGAATATGAAGTATTCGAGAGTTTTACCTACTGGTACTGGTTGGAAAGTATTAGTGGATCCGGTGAAACTGAAAGTTATGGTCCGGTTTCTTTAACTATTCCGTCCGAGGGGAATGATATTCCTGAAATACCACTTGCAACTGAACTGCGTCAGAACTTTCCAAATCCATTTAATCCCAACACACTCATCTCATTTGATATAAAAGAGAATGAAACAGGAGTTCTCTCGATTTACAATATTATGGGACAGCTTATTGTAACAGAGGAATTTGAAACAGGCAGACATCAGTATGCCTGGGATGCTCGTAATCATGCTTCAGGGGTGTATCTTTATAAATTGAAAACCAAGTATTATTCAAAGATCATGAAAATGCTGCTGGTGAAATAGATTAGAAATTTCATATAAAAATAAAAGCCTTCCGAAATCGGAAGGCTTTTTCAATAGAATAATACTATTTTATTAACATTTTCTCTGCTTTTTCCAAATCCTGTGGAGTATCGATTCCAATCCCTCTGTAAGAAGTGAGAACCATTTTAATTTTATATCCGTTCTCAAGAAGCCTTAACTGTTCAAGTTTTTCAATTTTTTCCAATTTACTTTCGGGTAATTCAACAAATTCAAATAGAGTTTTTCTCCTGAAAGCATAAACACCAATATGTTTTAAAAAACCAGCCTTTGGTGATCGAATTGCTGAACGAGAAAAATTAAGAGCATTATCATTTTCATCACAAACAACTTTCACCACATTTGGATCTTCAATATCTTTTGTTATCTCATGCATTAATGATGCGACCATAACTTCAGGATCCTTAAAAGCATCGATCAATTTTCTTAAGGGTTTTTCAGAAATAAATGGTTCATCACCCTGGACGTTGATTATAACATCAGCATCTTTGCAAGAAGACATCTTGTTACAAACCTCTGCTACTCGATCTGTACCGCTTTTATGTTTCTTGCTGGTTAAGGTTACTTTTCCTCCAAATCCATCAACTGCTTCGAAGATGCGCTGATCATCTGTTCCTACGATAACTTCAGCAAATAATCCACTTTTTTGCGCCTGCTCATAAACATGCTGAATAATGTATTTATTTCCTAATTTTGCCAAAGGCTTTCCAGGAAAACGCGTAGAATCAAATCTAGCTGGAATTATTGCAATTACTTTCATTTTATTACCTATTATTTTCTCTATTCTTCGATACATCCGGCAGTAGTTGGATACTCAGGATGATAGTTTTTTTCATCTCAATTCTTACGCCGGATCCTTAAGCGAAGCGTTTATTTTGCTTCCTGCTTTTCTACGTTTCCCTTTTAGGAACAAAGTTCCGTATAAAAGGGAACTGCAAGGGATTCATCTTCAATTGCTGTCATTATTTTATAATTTCCATTTCATGATAAACTTTAAATACTCTTAAATTATCTTTCAGCTCAGTCGTAATGTAGCTAGCTTTTAGCTTCATCCTAGAAAGCTTCTCCGAGGTTTCTAAAGCAATTCTTTTTTCTGTGATCTCATCTGTATTTATTATTGCCGATTGAACCTCTTTCTCAAGATATTTTGCAATATTATATCTTGCTTCAACCGCTGCATTCGTCCAGGCAAGAACTAATGACGATGAACTCTCAGTCTCATAACAATTTATGGTATTATCAGAAATTTCCAATTTATCTTTCTCAAAGTACTTCGGCATCCTCAGTATGTTTGCTCTTATAAAAGAAGCATCTATTTCCCTATTAACGGCAGAGAATAGACCGAAATAATAACCAAGTGCTTCTATGGAATGCACAAGCTCAAGTGAATTATAAATTTGCTCTGTCTTTTGTGGTGAA
This sequence comes from Candidatus Cloacimonadota bacterium, assembly GCA_023137125.1. Lineage (GTDB taxonomy): Bacteria > Cloacimonadota > Cloacimonadia > Cloacimonadales > TCS61 > Tenebribacter. Next base: position 11,708 of record JAGLPW010000192.1, read on the forward strand.
GCACTTACATTTAGTTTAAATTCTACAACATTCGATTTGAGAGTGTTATCGCTGGAAATAGCTGCATATTTTTCAATCGTGTAGGATGCATGATTTCTGCTTTCCATTACAGCTGCCATTTGTTTTGCCGCTTCCTGCATTTCATCAGAATTCATACTTTTCAAAGAGATTCCAACTACAAAATTATCTGGTGTATTATAAACCCATTTTGGCAAGGGTGGTATCTCAAGTTTATCCTGCGTTTTCTGTCGATAGATCTCATTATGTGTTGCACAGCCACCTATTATTAATAATGATAAGATCAGAATTATTACATTTTTCATTTTTTACTCTTCTTTTTTTTATTTTTCTTTAAGTAAACAAGAAGTGAAGTTACGTCAATATGATTTACTCCCGGGATCCTGGATGCCTGCCCCAAAGAAGTTGGTTTAATTTTATTCAGTTTTTCTCTCGCTTCATAAGCAATCGACTCGATCTTCATATAATCAACATCTGTTGGAATTGATGAATGCTCCATTTTTTCGAATTTTTCTATCTCTGCCATTTGTCGTTTGATATATCCTTCATATTTGATATTTAAAGAAAGTCTGTTTTGAATATCTTCAGAAACATCTTCGGGGATTTTATACCCGAATTTTGTGAGATCTTTAAATGTAATTTCCGGTCGCTTTAGAATTTTCTCAAATTTCATTGGTTCTTTAAGTTTTGGATGTTTACCAGATGCAGTTGCTTTTAAATATTCCATTTCTCGATTGAATATTTTTTTCATCGTTAAAAATTTCTGCCAGCGTATATCACTTACCAAACCTAATTTATAACCGATCGGCATTAATCTTTCATCTGCATTATCCTGACGTAAGAACAGCCTGTATTCAGCGCGGGAAGTAAAAAGTCGATATGGCTCATTTGTTCCTTTTGTGACCAGATCATCTAAAAGAACACCTAAATATGATTGCGATCTATCAAATATCAATGGGTCTTTTTTATCAAGAGCGAGAACAGCATTTATTCCTGCAGCAAGCCCTTGAGCTCCTGCTTCTTCATAACCGGAAGTTCCATTGATCTGTCCTGCCAGATATAATCCCGATATTACTTTTGTTTCCATGGTTGCTTTTATCTCATCTGGGATCACATAATCATATTCAATAGCATAACCATAACGAATTATGGAAGCTTTGTGCAAACCCGGGATAGAATGGATCATCTTCTTTTGAATTTCCGGTGGAAGACTATTGGAAGTACCATTTACATAAGCTTCAAATGTATCTGCGCCTTCCGGTTCTATAAAAACATGATGCCTGTCTTTTCCGGAAAATTTGACTACTTTATCTTCAATAGATGGACAATATCTTGGTCCTATTCCACTTATATATCCGCCATAAAGCGAAGATTTCTTAAGATTAGATTCAATTATTCTATGAGTCTCAGGATTAGTGAAAGTAAGATAGCAACTCACATCATTTCGCAAAGTGATATCTCTGTAGTATGAGAATCCTTGCGGGTTTTCATCTCCTGGTTGTTCTTCAACCTGATTCATATTCACAGTTCTCAAATCGATTCTAGGTGGAGTACCTGTTTTGAATCTCGCCAGTTTCAATCCTATATTTGTAAGTGAATCTGATAATTTATTTGAAGCAGGTTCGCCTGCTCTGCCGGCACTAATATTAACGTTACCAATATGAACAAGCCCTTTTAAAAATGTGCCGTTCGCTAAAATTACTTTTTGGGCAAAATATTCTTCTCCCAGGTTGGAACGTACTCCTTTCACTGTTTTGCTTTCTTTATCCAAGATTATCTCATCGATCATTGATTCAACAATATCAAGATTATCCTGGTTTTCTAAGGCATGGTGCATAACGTGTGAGTATTGCATCCGGTCATTCTGTGATCTTGGTGCCCAAACTGCCGGTCCTTTTTTTCTGTTCAGCATACGGAACTGGATACCGGTAATATCTGCAGCTCTGGCAAGTTCTCCACCCAGTGCATCGATCTCTCTGGCAAGGTGTCCTTTTGCAGGTCCTCCTACCGAAGGATTGCAACTCATACGTCCGATAGTCTCTATTTTTATCACAAAGATAAGAGTACGTGCACCCATTCTGGCGGCAGCAAGTGCCGCTTCTATTCCCGCATGCCCGGCACCAACAACAATTACATCAAATTTATTCATAATTTCCTAAAGCGGTTCAATTGGCTGAACCGGATATTAATTCTATTTCTATTAATTTCCAAATGTTGATAATGCTCTTAAGTGTCAAGATAGTTCAAGTTTAGTGCTTTTTTTGATTTGACAAGGAAACCATAGTTTAAAGTTTAGAAAGTTGATGCTTTATAAGAAGAAAGTATGAATAGAAATTGGTTTAAAGAATGATAATCGATTTAATGAAAAATAATTAGGAGTTATTTTATAAATGGCTAAGCAAAGAAAAACAGCGATAAATCCAAGAAGAGATGAAGATTATCCAGGCTGGTATCAGGAAGTTGTTAAAGCTGCTGATATGGCAGAAAGCAGCGATGTTCGCGGATGTATGGTTATCAAGCCATGGGGTTATGCAATTTGGGAAAATATTCAAAAGAACTTAGATATAATGTTCAAAGATACGGGACACGTAAATGCATATTTTCCACTTTTTATTCCAAAAAGTTTTTTTGAAAAAGAAGCCGAACATGTAGAAGGCTTTGCTAAAGAATGTGCAGTTGTTACACATACTAGATTGGAAGATGACGGAAAAGGTGGATTGAAACCTGCTGGGAAATTAACGGAAGAACTTATTGTACGTCCTACCAGTGAAACCATTATTGGAGCTTCTTTCAGTAAATGGATAAATTCTTATCGAGATTTGCCTTTGCTTATAAATCAATGGGCAAATGTTGTTAGATGGGAAATGCGAACTCGATTATTTCTGCGCACAACTGAATTTTTGTGGCAAGAAGGACACACAGCTCATGAGACCAAGAAAGATGCATTTGAAGAAACTTTTAAAATGTTAAACGTATATGCTGATTTCGCAGAGAAATTTCTTGCTATGCCGGTTATTATGGGTGAAAAAACCGAATCCGAAAGATTCCCCGGCGCTTTAAGTACTTATTCTATTGAAGCAATGATGCAGGATAAAAAAGCTCTTCAGTCAGGTACATCCCACTTCTTAGGATTAAATTTTGCGAAAGCTTCCAATATAAAATTCCAAAATAAAGATGGTAAAGAAGAATACGCATGGACTACATCCTGGGGAGTTTCTACAAGGCTTATTGGTGCACTTATTATGGCACACAGTGATGATGATGGTTTAGTGCTCCCACCAAAAATAGCACCTTCACATCTTGTGATGGTTCCAATTTATAGAACCGATGAAGAGCGTGCAAAAGTTATGACTTTTATTGATGAACTTATCTCAAAATTAAAGAAATTGAGATACAATGAAGAGAAAATTCGATACCAAATTGATGACCGCGATATGCGTGGTGGAGAAAAACTTTGGGATTGGATAAAAAAAGGTGTCCCTGTAAGGCTTGAGATCGGACCTCGTGATATTGAGAATAATTCCGTTTTCATGGGAAGAAGAGATAAGGACGCAAAAGATAAAACAGGAATGAAGGTAGATGATTTTGTGAACAACCTAACGAATATTCTTGATGAAATTCAGCAGAATATCTATGATAAAGCTCTGAGTTTCCGTAATGAGAATACAATAAACATTAATGATAAAGATAAATTTTATAAATTCTTTACACCAAAAGATAAGAACAATCCTGAGATCCATGGTGGATTTGCTATGAGCCATTGGTGTGGAAATTCTGAGTGCGAAGAGAAAATCAAAGATGATTTGAAAGTAACGATCCGCTGCATTCCCATTAATAATAAACAGGAAGAAACAGGAAAATGTATTTACTGCGGGAAAGAAAGTAAAAAACGCGTGGTTTTCGCGAAGGCATATTAATGGATTTTTATATCAATAAAGGTGACGAAATAGAATTATTCAAGCTTCTCAAAGCCGCTGGTATATGTGATTATTACAGTGATATCCGTCATTTTATCAAAGATGGCCTTGTGAAAGTGAATGGTGAAATTAACAAACTAAAACATACGATGATACAGATTGGTGATCTGGTTGAATATAAAGAATATAAGATAGATATCTTGGAAAGTAGACCAAAAAAAGAACAAAGAGTAGAAAGAGAGCAAATCTCAAAAGAATATAGACCGCCATCTCATCGTGTTCAACACGGAAAATTCAAATCATGGAGACCTAAACCAATTGAATTGGAAAACAAACTTGAAAACGAGATTCACACAATATCACAAAAATTACACGAAAAAATGCTGTATAAAAAGCTCACTCTATCACTTGCAGAATCATGTACAGGTGGGATGATACAAGAGATGATCACATCAAATTCAGGTGCATCAGAATATTTCATGGGTGGAGTTGTAAGTTATTCAAATCAGGCAAAAATTAATGTTCTAAATGTTAAACCGGAAATAATTAATAAATTTGGTGCTGTATCCAAAGAGACTGCAATAGAGATGGTTAAGGGTGCAAAAGCACTTTTTAAAACAACTATTTCTGCCTCTATCACGGGTATTGCAGGTCCATCGGGTGGAACTCTAGAAAAGCCTGTCGGAACTATCTATCTTGCCGTTTCTATTCATGATAAAATAATCAGCAGGAAACTATCCCTCTCGGGAAATCGAGAAAATATTAGAAAAAAATCAGTTTTAATATTATTTAAACTGCTTTTAGAAAATATATAGTTCTTGCCAAAAAATATTAATCACTTGTTTTTAACTTAAACTAAATTTGGAGATTTGGATGTATAGAATCGCATTGATATTATTATTGGTCATTTTCTCTAGTTCGATCTTTGCTAACAATTTTGAAGTAATTAGCCAAACCGAGAATGAACTGATTGTTAAATTCATTCTGCCTGAATTTGATAGGGAAATAATTTCAACAAAATTTGGATCCTTCAATAAAATAATCTGTGCTGATGCATCATATCCGGTTGAAGGTGGACATCCATTATTACCTTTCTTCACAGAAATTATTGGACTACCAATTGATGGGGATGCTTCATTCCAAATAATAGGGAAAAAACAAAGAACTTTACGCAACTTCAAAGTATATCCTGCAGAAAAGATGGTGCCTTCCGAAACTTTAGTTAACTATCAATTCCATATGGAAAAAGACATATACAATTCATCAGCACTTTATCCAGCTAATATTATTGAGAAGGGATCTCCAGCTTATATCGGTGACAGATATTTTATGGGATTCAATATTCATCCTTTTCAATATAGAGCAAAGAATACCGAGCTTTTAATAACTGAAGAACTTACATTACGTATTAAAATAAACGGTAACAAAAGTAGAAGCATCTCACAAGGTGAAAACTACATTGATAAAATTGGTGACTCATTCTTTTTGAATAACAATTATTCTAAGGGTTGGAGAAAAGAAAAACAGAAATCAAGCTATATCCCATCCAGAGATGGTGATGAAGTAAATGAATTTCGAATCATTGTGGATGAAGAGGGAATTTATAAAATAAGCTATGAGTATATTACGGAAATACTGGCAACGCTAGATTTTCCAATTGAATATGAAATGGCTTTTGACTGGGATGACATAGATCCTCGAAATTTGGAATTGTCATGCATGGGAAATCAGGTTCCAATACATTTTGTAGGTGCTGCAGATGGTTCTTTTGATCCGGGAGATTACTTTGAATTTTATGGAGATATTCATTACGGTGAAAATCATTATTACGATGATTATACATATGAGAATTCTTATTTCTTAAAATTGCTGGATCACCCGGGAAGCAGAATGGCAGTAGAAAACGGTGGTTTGGGAAATATCAACCCGGGATTGTTCACAGTTCCAGAATCATATCAGCAAACCGTACATTTTGAAGAGCAGAACTCAAAGGATCATCTTGGTGCACAATATCTCTGGAATACCCCTGATTTCTACCGTGAAGATATCTGGTTCTGGGATAGGATCTATTCTCCTTCCTTAGAGATATACCCTTTTGAACTTCAATATCCCGATCAGCGTCCAACAAAAAGATTTACAGCGCAAGTCTGCCTTTTCAGTCTTACGTTCAATGAAGATGATTATTACCAGATAAATCACTCTGCACAAATTAACATCAACTCCTCGCAAATTGATCAGCATGAATGGAATGGACAGGCTGAGCAAATGTTCAATAATATAGATAATCCCTTACCAAATAGCTATTTATACAATGGAGATAATAATTTATATGTAAATTTACCCGGAATTCCAGGCATCGAAAATCAACAGGTTCTGCTTGATTACTTTGATGTTACTTACTGGCGCGAATATAAAACCGATACTGATGAAATAAAATTTACCGAACCTCAGGATGAAGATCTGGGTTTATTCCAATTTGAACTGAATAATTTTTCTACAGATCAAATCTCAGTTTATAAATTGGGAATCAGTTTTATAGAAAACGTTCAAGTAGAATCTTTCCTGGGAAATGGAGCTCCTCCTTTTAAGATATCATTTCAGGATAGTTTGATCAATCATAATACTGACTATTTTGCAGTTACAGAAGAAATGAAGAAGCTGCCTGTTAAAATTCTTCCGAATATTCCTTCCAATTTGAGATCACAAACAAACTTTGCTAAATATATTGTAATAACAATAACAGATTTTATAGAAAATGAATCATTATTACAATTCAAACAAACATGGGAAAGTCAGGGTAAGATCGTGAAAGTCGTTGATCTTCAAGATATATTTGATGAATTTAATTATGGTATCCGCTCTGCGCAAGCAATAAAAGATTTCATTCAATATGCGTATAATAACTGGAGTGGATCGGGTGTTACTCATGTTCTTTTTATGGGAGATGGAATTACCGATGAAAGAGATAACAGCCCTAGTCGTGAGTTTAATCTTATTCCATTTAAAAATATTTGGGTTGAATATTGGGGTGCTATCGCCAGCGATAATTGGCTTGGATGTATTGTTGGTGATGATCTGGTTCCGGATGTTGCAATTGGTCGTATTAATATTTGGAATGAAGATCAAATAGAAGATGTTGTAAATAAAACTATTCATTATATAGATCAACCAAATTTTCAAGATCTCTGGCATAGTCATGTTACTCTTGCAGCTGGTGGAAATCCGGGAGAGGGAGCTGTTTTTGCAAATCAATCAGAAATAATTCGTTCATTGTGGATACCAGATGATTATAACGTAAGCCGTGTTTATTGTAACACCGATGGTTTACCAAATTCATATGCAGGGAATACAACAGACCTTATCAGCAACATTAATGATGGAACTATCTATTTACAGTTCATGGGTCATGGTGGTGGTCATATTTGGGCAGATTACAACCTATTAAATATTGCAGATATAGCAACTTTCAATAATGAGAACCTTCCTTTTGTAGCAAGTTTGTCATGTTATGGTTCCGCCTTCAATACTCCCCAAAGCTCCTGTATTGGAGAGGAATTGATCCTACGTCCAAATCGTGGTGCGATCGGACATATTGGTTTTACAGGTTATGGTTATCTCTATGGTGATCTTTCTTTCAGTAAATATCTTACCGAAGCAATCTTTGATAAGCAAGTGCCAACTATTGGTGAGATTGTAAACTTTACAAAAGCTAAGTTCTTTGCCTCATATCATAATCAAGGAGTGAAAGTAGCCCTTATACAAGGTGGTGCTCTTTTAGGTGATCCTATGATCCAACTTGTTTTACCATATGACCAGAAACAAGTCGATCTAAATAATTACAATCTTGTAGAAGGAGATACTTTGGTAATAAGTTCTAATGTTGGGTCACAAATAAGTAATGGAAAATTTGTAGTTTTTGATGAGGATGATTCTCAATTACCTCTCGATCAATACTATCCGTTAGAAATCCCAGCAATTAATGATACACTTTCAGTTTCTGATTTTATAGTTCCAGAAAGTAGTAACTCAATTTATTCTCAATATGTAAAAATATTTGCTTATGGCGAAGACGGAGAAATAACCGGTATCACAAATTTTACCGTGGGTCAATCTGCAATGGTAAATCTTGAAGTTATCCCTGATCCACCAGAAGAAGGAGATGAGATAAATATTCGTGCTGATTTCTTTGATGAGCATGGATTAGCAGATATCTATTTTGTAAGTGATACTTCATTAATTGAGATGATCAATATAGAAGAACATACATATGAATTAGAAAGCCCTCTCCCTGCACACTTTGCCGGAGATGAGATTAGCTTCCATTTTAAAATATTTGATACCATTGGAGATTCTACTATTACGAATTCTGAGGTCATAATTGTTGCTGGACCCGATCTTGTAATGGAACATTTTGAACTTGCCGAATTTGAAAATGCACCCGCTGCAAAAGTGCTTATTCGAAATTCCGGTTCGACAGTAGCAGGTTCTTGCAATCTAAGGTTATACGATGTAACAGATGTTCCAATATTATTAACAACTATTCAAATATCACCTCTTGCCGTTCTGGAAAACAGATGGGAATATATTCCAATTCCACTCCTGAATGGAGAAATTGAATTCCGTGCAATTGTTAATGAAAATGAAGAGTCTTTTTCTGAGATCCATACTTTTAATAATGAAATCAATTCTGATAGTTATTCAATAAATATGTTCGAAGTCGGAGCTTCAGGATCAGTAGTTTCTGCACTAAGTCTGGATAATAATCTACTTTGTGAATTCCCGTCGGATTTCTTAGTTGAACCTGCAATTTTCTACATAAATTCAATTATTACAGAAGAACCGATAGATCAACCGGATATTAAAGAGATCTTGCCGGCATATCCAACCAGCTCATTCTGTTATGAAATTGGAACTCTTGATGAATCCTGTCTGGCAGATACTATTGGTCATTTCCAAAACAATAGATCCATTTCACTTACTTTCAGTTATGACCCGGCAGATTCACTTATGCAAGCTATGGAAGCCGAAGGTAATTTCAATATCTATAGATGGGAAAGTGAATTCAATAAATGGATAAAATATGGCGGTTTGATAGATTCTGTAGCAAATACTGTTACCTACGAAGTAAATAGAATTGGAATTTACTCGATCTTACAAAACAATGATGACCAAGCTCCTTATATTGAAGCAAATGTTGAAGGGCAGGAATACACACAAACCTTAAATTCTGGTCCTGGACAAGAATTTACTCATGGTGGATACATTTCTAAAGATGGTGTGATCTCATTCGTTTTGATGGACGCCAACGGAATTGATGTTTTTGAAAATGGCATAACACTTTATCTTTCTGATGGCACAGATGTTACTGAAATTGGAAGTGATGAATATGCATTAACCATAACTCCCGGAAATCTTAATCAACTCCCACTTAAATATCAGCTAAATAATCTAACAAAAGGAACATACTATATTAGTTTAGAATGTCATGATGTTAATGGAAATGAAGAAAACCTGGAAATTGAATTTATTGTAAATGATAAGTTCGATATTATAAATTTTGCAAATTATCCAAATCCGGTTAAAACCGCAACTGTTAATCATCACAATTCAGGCAGAACAAGATTTACTTATGTCCTAACAGACGATGCAGACAAAGTTAATATAAAAATATATACGGTTAGCGGAAGATTGATCAAAACATTTAAAGATCTTCCATCTTCTGTTGGATATCATGAATATCCCCGAGGTCCTCTCGGTTGGGATTGCCGAGATAAGGAGGGATATTTCTTAGCGAATGGTGTATATTTTTATCGAATAACTGCAACTAAAGGTAATAAAAAAATTGAGGAAACACAGAAAATGGCAATATTAAAATAGGAAATAATAATGAAAAAAATAACTGTACTCTTAATCGTATTGCTCTTATCGGTTTCTCTTTCAGCAGGAAGATACGCCGGTGATTTCATGGTGATAGGTTCCGGAGTCCGCTCTTCTGGAATGGGAAAAGCATTCACGGCAATTGCCAATGATGGATCTGCAATTTATTGGAATGCATCCGGTATTGCACAAATGCGGGAAACAGAGATTGGAATTATGAGAGCATTCTTATACAATAGTCTTGCATCTTATGACAATTTTAGTTTCTGCCAACCACTTCCAAATGATGTTACAATTGGTTTCAACTGGACTCGACTATCTATAGATGATATTCCCGTTTTTCTGGAAGAACATCTGGTGGGAAATCCCAGTTTTCGATCTGCTTATCATGAATACAATTTAACAGGAATACCGGATGACTGGATGACCAGTACCGATGATCTTCTGCAATTTGCTTTTGCAAAGCATATACATTATGATCTAAATCTGGGCTGGCTCTTTTTTGACCTTCCCTTTGAACTTTACTTTGGTGGGAACATAAAGTATATTAAGCGTAAAATAGATGATAGTATTGGGAACGGTACCGGATTTGATTTTTCGTTTTTAACAAGGACTAGCCTTGCTGTTCTTTTTGAAAGAGATTGGTTGGGAGATTTTTCTTTTGGAGTTAATTTTCAGGATATTGGAGGAAGCAATATTACCTGGGATGTAGTTGATGATAACTCTGATCATCAGGATGAAGTGTTGATGAACAGTAAATTGGGGATGGCAGTAATTCAACCGCTTCCATTCATCAATTCCACCCTTACATTATCACATGATATTGATTATATTTACAGTACCGTCCATCATTTTGGACTTGAATATGAATATAGAGATCTGGTTGAAGTTAGATTAGGATATTATGATACTAATTTCACAACCGGTCTTACAATAATGTATAAAGATTTTGCACTTGATTACGCATTTCTCACAAATAATTTAGCCAGTACAAATCGTGTTGGTTTGAGAGTTAGTTTCTAGCAGGGAGTTCAAAATGAAAATATCTTTTCTAATGTTGCTAATGTTGATACCATTTATAATTATTTTGGGATGTACAGGAGAAGAAAGTTTGGGTGTCGATACACAAGCTCCAAATAAACCATTATTAGTTCCTCATCTAGGAGATACTGGAGATGTTTTTCAAGATTATCAGGGTAATTTAGATACTTTGAATTTTTATAATACTTACAACAATATAAATTTTGAGAACAATGGCATAGATGCTGTTATGGAAGGTGACTGGATAAAAGTTCAATGGTTTCGTTTGGAAGATTCTGATATTGATTACTTGAAAATATTCAGATTCAGCGCACAAGATTATTATGCAGACACACTAAATTTTGCACAAATCATTGATACTGTAAATTATGAAGAACAAATTTATTATGAAGATAGAACTTCAACGATAGATAAAAATTATTTCTATTTTATTGAAGCAATTGATAATGCCGGAAATTCAACACTTTCCGATACAACCGGATATAAGTTGATCGATAAACCTTATTTGATCTCTCCGGCTGATAATAGTTCATATCAAAATATTTCTGAAGTCGATTTTGAATGGCAACAAGTTGGATCCATTGCTATGCAACACAGAGTACTTGTTTTTGATGAAAATAGAAAACTCATCTGGCAACAAACAGTGTTAGATACAGGAAGCTTCAATGTCACATATGATGGACCTCCGATTGATCCCGGTTCTGTACTGATCTGGAGGGTTGATTCCTTTGGTTGGAATTCAGAAATTACTATTGAGGGAAATTATTATTTTATTGAATCGGGAGCTGAATCCATAGAACGTTATATATTCATAGACGAGTAAATTATCTTGACGGTAAACTATGAAAAAAATTATTAAAAAATTTCAAGGAGTATAAATGAGAAAAACTATATTTATAATATTTTTATTAATATTAGGATTAAATTTGTGGGCTCAAATTGAAAGTAGCGGAGTTCCCAGCTATAATCCTGGAGCTGTTTACCAATACTCCGGTTCTCTTACGGGAACCGAGCAGCTCAAGATCAGAACTTATATTTGGGGACAGGTTAGAAATCCTGGACTCTATATTGTTCCAGATGACACAGATCTGTTAACATTGATCTCATCTGCCGGCGGTCCTACGGAAAATGCAAAACTTTCTAAAATTAGAATAATCCGTTCTTCAGCAGAAGGTGAAAAGGTTATTTGGGTTGATATGAAAGAATATCTGGAGACAGGACAAGCAGAATTAATTCCGATATTAAAGCCAGGAGATACCGTAATCGTTTCAGGTTCAACGTATTATGCGTTTACAAAAGCAGTCAATTGGCTTTCTCAAATTGCCGTAATGTTAAGTGTATATGTCGCAATTTCAAATATTAGTAATTAAGTAAATGAGGTAATATGAAAGATCAGTTCAATCAAGCTAAATTCAACGAGGATTTTGAAGAGCAGGAGATTAAACTAACCGATTACTTAAATATAATTATTAGATTCAAATGGATCGTTGCATCCATTTTCCTAGCAATTTTTGTGGTCTCCTTTATATACACTGCCAAAGCACCTAGAATTTATAAAGCGACTTCTAAAGTGCTTCTGGAAGAGAAGATGGGGAGTAATCTATTTTTCACATCAATGAGTAATAAGGCTTCATCAATAAATAACCAAATCCAGATTTTGCAAAGTTTTCCTGTAATGAAAATTACAAATCAAATCCTCTCTAGACATGAAAAATACAAGACATTTCCTATTTCACAAATAGAGGGACTCCCTGAATCATATTTAAAAGAAAATTTAGAGATCGATACTGAGAGAGAGACCGATATTCTTATCATAAGTTTTGAATCTACAAATCCATTAGAAGCTAAAGAAGTTGCAAATGCTGCCGCGCATGCATTAATGCAACAAGATACGGATTATGCAAGAAGAGAATTTAGGAACGCAAGAGAGTTTCTGGCAAATCAACTTGATGAACATGACCGTCGATTACGCTCTGCAGAAGAAGAACTTCGAATCTATAAAATTGAGCATGGCGTTTCAATGCTATCAGAAGAAACTCAGAAACTTATCGAACAGACATCTGATCTTACTGCAATGCTAACTGAAGCAGAAACAGAATTGAGTGTTGCAAATAACCATCTGGACTTCCTTAAAATGGAGCTGAACGTACAAGATGATTTTCTTTCTGATGTAAATTCTGTACTCTCATCACCATTACTTGAAAAATTGAAACAAGAAACCATTGCGCTTCAAATTCAATATGTAAATTTTTTAACAAAATCAGATTATTCACCCGATCATCCTGAACTTGTTGCATTAAAAAATTCTATAGAAAGTGCAAAAATAAAACTCAATGAAGAGATCCAGAGAATCCTGCTGGTGAAATCCGGTTCTGCAGATCCATTGATGTTCCGATCTAGTTTGATAGAGAAGATCTCTACAGCTCAAATCGAGCAAAATATTAAATCTTCTAAAGTTGTAAGTTTACGTGCAGCAGTAGAGAAATATAATGAAAAAATGTCTCAACTTCCCGATACTGAAGTTCAGCTGGCAAGATTGGAACGTAATTATAAGATCAATGAAAAAACATATACAATGCTTATTGAAAAGTATGAAGAAGCAAAGATCGCTGAGAAATCTAAGCTAGGTAAGATCAGAATTGTGGAAGAAGCACGTATCCCAGGTGCACCAATAAAACCTAATAAGAAAATGAATATGATGATAGCAATTGTACTTGGTTTAGGTCTTGGAATTGGTGCTGCACTCCTGGTTCACTCATTAGATTCAAAAATAAGAACATTTGATGATGTTCGAAAATATGTGTCATTACCTGTTTTGGGAACTATACCCCTTATACAAACAGATGATATTGAACTTGATAATATTGAACAGAAAATTGAAGCAGCCAACGGACCTGAAAAGGAAAAATATAAAATAATATTACAACAGGTCCAAGAAAGATTGATAACAAATTATTCTCCTAAATCTTCGACTGCTGAAGCTTTCAGGATATTACGTACAAATATAATTTCCAGAAAGAAGAATTCTGACTGCACAACACTATTAATCACTAGTTCGGGTCCAAAAGAAGGAAAATCCACGATCCAGGCAAATATGGCTACAGCTTTAGCTCAAATGGATGCAAAAGTAATCCTGGTCGATCTGGACTTAAGACGCCCAATGGTTCACACGATCATGGGCTTTGAAAAAGAGATTGGAATAAGTGATTTTCTTATAGATAAATCTACTGAAATAGAAAAAGTTATTAAAAAATCTAATGTCGAGAATCTTGATATAATAACCAGTGGGATCATACCACCAAATCCTTCAGAATTACTTGCTTCAAAACGAATGGATGAAGCAATTGAAAGCCTTAAAGAAAAATATGACTATATTCTGTTCGATTCACCACCGGTTATTGCAGTTACAGACTCCATGGTAATGGCAAATAAAGTGGATCTATTAATCCTTGCGATCCGAGTTGACCAGGCAGATAAGAACGTTGTTAAAAGGACAAAAGAGCTTCTTGAGAATATAAAAGTTGATATTGCCGGAGTTGTAATAAACGGTATCCAACCACATAGATATTATAATAGTTACGAGTATAATTATTATTATTATTATTATTATGGAAAGAGTGAAGAAAAAAAATCTAAGAATAAATTCTTCGGCAAAAATAAACCTCTTTCTTGATGTTCTTTCAAAACGTTCTGATGGATATCATCAGATAAGAACAATTTTCTCTGAAATAGGACTTGCTGATATATTAAATTTTGCTTTGACAAAAAAAGGCACTGTTAAAATTTTGTCAGATATAGACTTTGTAAGTATAAAAGAAAATTTAATATACAAAGTCGTGGTCTTTATAAAAGAGAGATATAATGTGAAATTTGGTGTGGAAATAAATTTGCAAAAAAATATACCCATTGCAGCTGGAATGGGTGGCGGAAGCAGTAATGCAGCCAGTACAATCATTGCACTTTCAGAATTATGGGATCTCAAGCTATCTAAAAAGGAAATGCATGAGATTGCAGAGACCTTCGGAAGTGATATCAATTTCTTTCTTGAAGGTGGCTGTGCTTTAGGTGAAAATCGTGGAGAAAAGATTGTTCAACTAAAGCAGATACAATTAGATAATATATTCTTAGTAAATCCTGGCTTTAGAATTTCTAGTAAAGAAGCTTATGATGCAGTTTTATTAGATGGTCATGTAAATGGCAATTGGGTAAAACTCATAAAGAATGGAAACACTAAGTGGTGTTATAACAAACTCCAAGATGGCGTTTGCAAAAAATATCCCGAGATCCGAAAGATAATTGATCATCTATTAGAAACCGGGGCTGAACAAGCAATGCTCTCTGGCAGTGGAGCCACAATAATTGGATTCTGTCCTGACAGAGCAACAGCAGAAAATTTTTCAATATACTATTCTAATATAGGCTATTGGAATTACATTACTAAAACTAAAAGGAGTACAAAATGAACATTACAGATGTTAAAGTTTTTCTTAGAGAAAGTAATCAGCTTAAAGCATTCGTTAATATTGTTATAGACGATGCGTTCATTATTAGGAACATAAAAGTTATCGAAGGTGATAATGGTCTTTTTGTTGCAATGCCAAGCCGTAGAGTAAGCTCCGGAGAATATCGCGATATTGCTCATCCGATTAATACAGAGACAAGAAACATGATCGAAGGCGTTATCATTGAAAAGTATAAGGAAGTTCTTCAGGAAGCATTATTGTCAGCTACTGAAGGTTCTGAAAAAAAGGTTGAAAAGCCAGTTGAAAAGCCTGTTGAAAAGCCAGTTGAAGAACCAGAAGAAATTCCAGTTGAAAAGCCAGTTGAAGAACCAGCTGCAGACTAAATATTAGATGTTTTCAAGATTAAAAATTTTTACAGGAAATTCAAATATTGAATTAGCAAATGAGGTTTCAAAACTCTCAGGTATTCCATTAGGAGATGCTGAAGTTTTTAAATTCTCAAACGATAACTCATTTGTTAAGATCAATGAGAATGTTAGAGGTGCTGATACTTTCATAATACAGCCTACTTGTTATCCGGTCAACGATAGCGTAATGGAGTTATTCATCATGATCGATGCACTTAAACGTGCATCAGCTGCAAGAATCAATTGCATTATCCCAATTTTCGGTTACGCACGTTCCGATAAAAAAGACCAGCCCGGTGTTGCAATTACAGCAAAATTAATTGCCGATCTTCTTACAAAAGCTGGTGCAAACAGAATTGTGGCTATGGATCTTCATTCAGATCAGATACAGGGTTTCTTTGATATCCCTGTTGACCATCTTTATTCAACCCCAATATTTGTTCGGTATTTTAAGGCAAATCTTGATCTCAAAAATGTAGTTGTTGTTTCGCCGGATACCGGTGGTACAGCAAGAGCAAGATTGTTAGCTAAACGACTTGATTGTACATTAGCAATTGGAGATAAACGTAGAATCGGAAATGATGATAAAGCCGAAATATTAAATATTATTGGAGATGTTGAAGGGAAAACAGCTATTCTCTTTGATGACATTATCGATACAGGCGGTAGTTTATGCAAAATGTCCCAAGCACTTATAAATCAAGGTGCAAAGAAAGTTTATGCTGCTTGCGCCCATGGGATTCTTTCGGGGAATGCCATTAGCAATTTAGAAGAATCACCAATAGAGAAATTGTTCATTACAAATTCGGCTCCTTTAAACGAAGAGAAAGCAAAATGTAAAAAAATCGTACAACTTTCTATTGCCGAATTATTAGCTAATGCAATAAAGAAAATTCACATTGAAGAATCTTTAAGTATCTTATTTAGATAAACATAAAATCCACAGAGTGGGATTTCAACGGAGGAAGGAATGAACATAAAAATTAATGCAGAAAAAAGAAAATTGGGAAAAAGATCTGATCTTACAGAATTAAGAAAAGAAGGCTTTATTCCTGGTATAATCTATGGAGCAGGACAAGAAGGAATTAAAATTGCTTTTAATGCACGTGATTATACACGCGAATATAAAAAATCTATCGGAGCTGTTGCATTCTTCGATATTACTGTTGATGGAAATACATACAAAACTTTCATCAAAGAAAAACAAATGCATCCATTAACAAGAGAAGTTGTGCATATCGATTTCTTAGAACTTCATAAAGGTAAATC
Source organism: Candidatus Cloacimonadota bacterium (assembly GCA_023137125.1). Classification (GTDB taxonomy): domain Bacteria; phylum Cloacimonadota; class Cloacimonadia; order Cloacimonadales; family TCS61; genus Tenebribacter. The sequence goes on from JAGLPW010000192.1 coordinate 28,700, forward strand.
TATTACAATTGAAGTTCCAATTAATTTTGATGGTGAGGCACTTGGAATAAAAGAGGGTGGAGTTTTTGAAGTAATTCACAGAACGATCCCGGTTACATGTCTTCCAAAAGATATCCCGGAAGAAATTAGAATCGATATTTCTAATATGGTCATTGGTGACTCTATTCACCTTAGTGATCTTGATATTTCTGAAGATGTTACAACAGACCTTTCAGATGAAATAACAATTGCCATTTTAAGTGTTCCAAAAGTTATAGAAGAGCCTGAAGAAGAAGAAGAAGTTGAAGGCGAAGAAGGAGCCGAAGCTGTTGAAGGCAAAGAAGGTGATAAGACAACTGAAGAAGAGAGTTCTGAAACAGATTCTAAATAATGAGATTAGTTGTAGGCCTTGGTAATCCAGGAAAAAGATATAAATCTAATAGGCATAATATTGGTTTTACACTTCTGGATTTTTACCTAAAGAAACTAGATCTAAAATTTAAAAAAAGAATTAAGTATGATTATCTGATTTCAGATAATGTGATCTTTATAAAACCTAAAACTTATATGAACAGAAGCGGAGATGCAGTTACTTCTGTTTTAACAAAATATAGGATAGATGATATTCTTGTCATTGTTGACGACATTCATCTTCCTATCGGAGAGATCAGAATTCGGAAAAGTGGTGGCAATGGTGGTCATAACGGACTTGCATCAATTGTCAATTCTCTCGGCTCTGATGAGTTTGGAAGAATCCGTATTGGTGTTGGTTCCCCAAAAGAAAAGGACCTTTCAAATTATGTTCTTTCTGACTTCTCAAAAAATGATATCTCAACATTAGATGTTGTTTTTGATCTTTTAAATATTCTACTGGAAAGTTATCAAAATTCTGATTTTAATCAGATGATAAATGAATACAGTAAATATAAAAAATCCTATTCTGAGAAAATATTGAATTCTCAGGATCGATGAGATAGTAAAATATTCTTACTATCTTAAAATGACCAAAGGAGGAAAAATGCTGAATAAGTATGAAAGTATGGTCGTGATCACTCCAACTCTTAGCGAAGAAAACGCTAAAAAAGAGAACGAGCTGATCAAGAGTTTCATTAAAGAAAACGGCGGTGAAATCCTTAACTCTGACGAGTGGGGAAAGAAACGCTTAGCTTATCAAATCAACAAATTCAAAGAAGGCTACTATTTCATCAATTATTTCACTCTCGATTCAACAAAGTTAACTGAACTTGACCGCTTCTATAGGCTTCATGAATATGTTATCCGTAATAATATTTTAACCAAATAGGGAGATATTATGTCAAAAGAACTCAGGTTTCCAAATATTAATTCGATGATCATTAGTGGAAGATTAACCAGAGATGTTGAGTTACGATATCTTCAGAATGGTACTCCTGTTGCAAAGCTTTCTCTCGCATTCAACAGAAATTATCAGAAGAATGGTGAATGGCAACAGGAAACAGGTTATATTGATGTTGTCGTTTGGAGCAAGCGCGGTGAGCAATGTGCTGAATATTTGCATAAAGGAAGTCCAGTGCTCGTAGAAGGCTATTTACGAACTCATTCTTATGTTGATAAGAACGAACAAAATCGAAAAGTAACAGAAATTATCAGCAGCAAAGTTTCTTTCCTGGAGAAAGAAAGCTACGACTCTAATTCAAATGAAGAGTTCCAACCTTCTGATAATAGTAGTAACAAGAAAACAAGTCAACCTGTTGCAGAAGTAACAGATGACGATGTACCTTTCTAGAAAATTGAAGGAGAAAATAATGGAAGAAAAAATAGAAAAAGCTAAAGTAGAAACTACTGAAGCAAAGCCAGCTGCAGTAAGAACTGAAAGGACGTTCACAAGGCCATCAAGACCACCTCAAGATAGAGATAATAAAAGAAGAACTTTTAAGCCAAGAGGCAAATTTCTCTTTAAAAAGAAAGTATGTTTCTTCTGCAAGAATAAAGATGCTGTAATTGATTACAAAGATGTTGGTTTATTGAAGAGATTTATTGCTGAAAGCGGTAAGATCACACCAAGACGTTTTACCGGTGCTTGTACTAAGCATCAAAGAAAAATTGCTGTTGAAATTAAAAAAGCACGCCAGATGGCTCTTCTTCAGTATACTGATAAGCATAAATATTAATCAGTGATCTTATTAGCTGTAATTTCCGTTGTAATTGCAACATTATCCCCATTGTGGGGATTGATCTTTATAATCGCATTTAGTGGTAAATACCAGAAAAAAAGAAATCTGTTCTATTCTGTGTATTTTGGTTTTGTTGTTTTTCTTTTTCTTTTTAGAGTAATAGATATTATTTCATTTATGGATCTACTTATTGGAGTTGGCTTTACATCTGCCCTATACTTATGGAGCTTACAGCGTACTCTGAATTTCATCAATGCATTGATCTCGGTTTTCTTTCTGAACATAATCTATGCAATATTGCGCTTAATTATTTTTGGGAAGCATTATGCTAAGATAATTGCTGAGGTTATAGAGAATTATAAAGAATTTTTTACACAATCATTCCAGAATAACGATGAACAGCTAACCTTGGCATTGAAATTAGCTGATACATTACAAGAGATATTCACAAAATATTATGTCGGAATTTGGGTTTTCACAATAGTATTTGCAATTTACATTGGATCATTATTTCTTTCTAAGAAAGGAATTTTAAAATGGGAGCATAGAAAGATCCGTATGCCCTTCTATCTGATATACATCTTAATAACAGCTTTAGCTGGATTTCTGCTGCCAACCACACATACTTATGGTATTAATGCACTGATCATGATCGCACCATTGTTTTTAATCCAGGGAATTTCAATTCTGGATTTCTACTGGGGAGATTTCTTTAAAAAATCTAAATTTCTACTTTTTTTATTGATCTTTTCAATGGTGTTTGGTTATTTTATATTAATATTAGTTGCTCTTATTGGGCTTACTGATATTTGGTTTAATTTTAGGAAAATAGATATGGAGGAAATAGATGGAAATAATCTTAACTAAAGATATAAAGGCTTTAGGTGAAGCCGGAAAACTTGTAAAAGTAAAAGCTGGTTATGCCAGGAATTACCTTTTACCAAATGGATTTGCAATACCTGCAAGCCAAAAAAATCTCTTAAAGATTGAAGTAATTAAAAAACAAGCTGCTGAAGAGAAGCTTGCATTACACGGAAAATATCAGGAGATCATCAACAAGATCGAAGGTGTTGAACTTACATTTATGAGAAAAGCAGATGAAAATGATCACCTATTCGGTTCTGTTTCAGAAAATGATATTGTGAAAGCACTAGCAGATAAAGATATCGAAATTCATAAAGCTGACGTTGTCATGGAAAAACACCTTAAGGAAATTGGAACCGTTGATGTTGTTATCAGCTTTATGTCTGAATTACAAACTGCGGTTAAAGTAACTATTGAAGTTGAATAATTTAATTAGAATAAGAGGGAGGAAAACTTGAAAAAAATATTTAGTATTATTGGATGGGTAATTTTACTGCTTGCATTTGCAGCTTTAGGACTTTCTTCAGATGATCCGACATTTGGATTTTTCTTTTATTTAGCATTCTTTACTGCAACTTTCGCACTTGTTTATCTCTACATCAAAAAGCACCATAGAAAAACTGAAATTGATCCAAAAAAAATCGTTTTAATTCACAAGATATCTGGTATTGTTTTGCTTTTGGTTGGTCTTTTCAGCCCGATCATAGCTCTAAGAAAAATTGGTCTTCCTATCTTGCAGAATATATTGATATTCCTGGCAACATTAGTATTGATCGGATTGGGTGTATTAGCAATAAATCTCATCAACAATATTAAACAAAAAAAGATATTAGGGTACGTTCTTTTAATTTTCATCGCTGCCATACCAGCAGTATTTGCAATAACATTCCTATCGAATTATTTTCCAAATGCATATAATGCATTAGGAACTTCATACTGGGCAATTGTGTCTGTATCAGTTTTTGCTTGGTGGGGATTCACCCTTTATTTCAAGAAGGATTAAACTCCTTTGCTATAGCAGTTGATTTTTCATGAGATTTTTTAAAACCGGTAATGCTGTTAAAGACTTGGTCTTTAGTATTGCCGGTGAAGAAAACCATGATCTTATAGCTGTTGCATTTGGTTGGAAAACAATAGTTGGTAATTTATTGGCAGAGCGTGCTTCTATTGTCAAATTAGAAAATGGTGTGCTTTTCATTGCTGTTACCAACAATGTATGGATGCAGGAATTTGTTCTCAGGAGATCGCAGCTTATCAATGATATCAATAGGATATTGCATGTGAAATTATCTAATATTGTTTTCTTCATGAAGCAAAATCAAAAAGGTAAACGTAGGTAAATTATGATAAAAATAGCTCCCTCACTTCTTTCAGCAGATTTTGTTCGCTTAGAAGAAGAGATAAACAATATTCAAAAAGCAGGTGCAGATATTCTACACCTAGATGTAATGGATGGTCATTTTGTTCCTAATCTTACTTTTGGCTTACCGATAATCAAGCAGATCAAAGATATTGCCCAAATTCCGGTTGATGTACATCTGATGGTTAATAATCCGGATGCTTATCTGGAAACACTGGGAAAATGGGATATCGATTATGTTTCGTTTCATCAAGAAGCTGAGCATCATATTCATAGGCAATTAAAAGTTCTTCAAAAGCATGGTGTAAAAGCTGGTATTGCATTGAATCCTGCAACTCCAGTAGAAACAATTTTCCCTGTAATTGCTGAATTAGATTTTGTTCTTATTATGAGTGTTAATCCTGGTTTTGGTGGACAGAGCTTTATTCCGATTGTGTATGAAAAAATTGAAAAACTTCGTAAATTAGCTGATCAAGTAAATCCTAAACTGGAAATTGAAGTTGATGGTGGTGTTAACAATATTAATGCTCCAAAACTTATCCGTAAGGGTACAGATATTTTGGTTGCAGGTTCATTTGTTTTTGGCTCAGAAAATTACAAAAAACAAATACAAAGTCTCAGAAAGAAATAGTTATGTTTAATAGTTTAACAGAACGCTTTGATTCCATTTTCAGTAAGTTAAAAGGTCATGGAAAACTCAATGAACAAAACATAAAAGAATCAATGCGTGAAGTTCGTCGTGCTTTACTAGAAGCTGATGTAAACTTTAAAATAGTCAAAGACTTCATTAATGATGTTAGTGCCAAAGCGGTAGGAACAGAAGTAATGAAGAGTCTTACTCCCGGTCATCAAGTTGTAAAGATCGTGCATAATCAACTCATAGAGTTAATGGGAAGTAAGAATTTCAAGGTCAGATTACACGATAATAAACTTAATAAGATCATGATGGTTGGCTTGCAGGGATCTGGTAAAACTACAACCTGTGCCAAGCTGGCCAGTAATTTCCGTAAACAATCCATAAACCCTAAACTCGTTGCCTGTGATGTTTATCGCCCGGCTGCTATCCAGCAATTAAGGGTTTTAGGAAAGCAGTTATCTATTCCTGTTTTTGCAGATGAAAAGCAGAAGAATGTTGTTAAAATCGCTAATAAAGCACTGAAGGAATCTGAAAATTCCGATACAAATCTTCTAATCTTTGATACTGCAGGAAGATTGCATATCGATGAGAAAATGATGAAGGAGCTGAAAGATCTCAAGAAACTCCTGAAGCCGGATTATATTTTCTTCGTTGCTGATGCAATGACCGGACAAGATGCCGTTAATGTTGCAAGGGAATTTAATGATCAGCTCGAGTTTGATGGTGTGATCCTGACAAAAATGGATAGTGATGCACGCGGTGGTGCAGCTCTTTCTATAAAAGCAGTTACAGATAAACCGGTAGTATTCGTTGGAACCGGTGAGAAAATATCTGATCTGGAAGAATTCCATCCCGATAGAATGGCAAACAGAATTCTGGGCATGGGTGATGTATTAAGCCTCATCGAAAAAGCAGAAGCAAATATTGATATGGAGGAGGCTGAAAAGCTTGCAAAGAAAATCCAGAAAAATCAATTTACATTTACTGATTTCCTTTCCCAATTGCAGCAATTACAAAAGATGGGACCTATGGACCAACTTATGGGAATGATCCCTGGAATGAGCGGAAAAGCAATGAAGGGAATGAAGGTTGATGAAAAGGATATCAAACATATTGAAGCTATCATCTTCTCAATGACGCCGCAAGAAAGAGAAAAACCATCAAGTATCAATGGAAGTCGAAGACACCGCATTGCTAAAGGAAGCGGAACTTCTATTCAACACGTTAACAGGCTACTCAAACAATTTGAGCAGATGAAGAAAATGATGAAGCAATTTAGTAATCCAAAATTTATGAATAAGGGTATGTTACCTTTTTAAAATCTTGGAAAATTGATGTAATAAGGATTAAGTGGCAAAACTGTTTTATAACTTTTTACATTTCAATAAGTTAAAACAGTGTGTCTGGCATCTAGAAAATGCTTGACGATAAATGGCTAAAAAAAAATTAATCCTTTTTAGTAATT
>JAGLPW010000193.1 GCA_023137125.1 Candidatus Cloacimonadota bacterium
TGGCAGCTGCCACGCTCTTTCACTTTCTCTTCTTGCTTGGCTGTGGAGCTGCTTGTTAGCTGCTTCTTTTTTATTTTAAAAGCAAACACTTCTTCACTGCTTCAGTTTTACCATCCACTATTAATTTGTACAGATAAACACCTGAGCTTACAGATTTGCCTGATTCATCAACACCATTCCATATGGTGGAATGATTTCCTTTTGTAAATTCATTATGAGCAATTGTTTTGATTTTCTGTCCTTTTATATTGAAAATAGAGAGTTCGACCTTAGAGTCATTTTGGATAGAGTACTCAATTGTTGTTGTTGGATTGAAGGGATTGGGAAAGTTGCTTAAATCAATAGAAGAAACAATTTCAATCTGTTTATCATCTAATGATGTTAAATATGTAGCTAAAAACACACCTATATCAGTACCAACCATAAAATTTGGAGTATAAATAGGATAAAACTCAAAACAATAAACATCATTAATGCCAAGTCCTGCACCAATTTGTTGAACTTGTCCATTTTCTTCAGGTTCAACTAAATATATTCCACCTCCATCTTTACAACCAACAACTAAAAATCCTTCATATTCATAAATTCTATTGGGATAATAAAATATATTTATGGTTGTTAGATCTGTAATTTCACCGTTTTCATATTCTACTCTTGAGGCATAATTAGTATCTCCACCAGTACCACAGGCAAGATATACTTCGTCATTATTTGGATAATTTCGAACATAAATGTCATTAATAGTAAGACCGACAGTAAATGAATTGAAACTTCCATCATCTTCAATATAGATATCATGGTCAGCAGCAACAAAGAGAGTTCCATCACCATTTTCTTCAACATCTGTAACTTGCATAAAATTAAAGAAATCTATTAGTGACCATTCATCACCATTTGAAGAATGGAAAAGTCCTCCCTCTATGCTATAGCCAAAACCAGAATAAAAACCGGACGATAGCTTTTTCACAAAATGAGGATAAGAGTAAAAACCTATCAATCCAAATTCTTGAGCAGCAATATCAAACTCATAAATTCCATCACTATTGCTAAAGCAACCAAAAGCACAGAAAATCCTATCGTTAGAATTATCAGGAACAATTGAAACAGCACCAAGATTAGATGCAATAGTGAAAATGTTTAAAGAATCCTGATTTGTGAAATAGGCTAAACCGCCACCACCACCCGGTAGAGCGAATAATAATCCGTATTCGGAAATTCCACTTATTGACGAGAATTTCATGTCAGACACAGGTCTATCGATCATTTGATACAATTGATCCCAGTCTCTAATTTGAGAAAATAGTGTTGAGCAAGATAATAATAATATTAGAATAATAAAACGGTAAATTCTTTTTTTAGATAAATAATTACTTAACAACATAATAACCTTCCTTCCTTTGTTAAAAAATTATACATCTTGTCTTTTAAACCAAATTAAAATATTCATTAACTTATCCACGAAACGACAAAGTAGCTGCTAATGGGGCGAGCGTGTGTTGCGTGTGAAGAAAGAAAGCTCGCTTTCGCTTAACTGACGCAAACACGCATGATAGGCGAAGTTCGCTGAGCCTAACGTGCGGGTTACACGCTCGCCCCAATAGGCAAAAGAGCGAAGCGAATTTTGCTTATCATATGCACGCTGCGCCCTTATAAAAGGTGCGCATAACCAACCTATAGTTACACCAAAAAGGTTCGTCATAACTTTTTCTTGTGACTATTTTGATTTCCATTCAATATCTAATCATCAATGCAAAACTAAAAGCAAGAAAATATTGAATATTTAGATTTTAATGTCAAGAAGATTAGTATTTGACAGAGTCAAAATTGATAAGAAAAGTGAAAATATAAAGGAGATATAGAAATTTGATCAGAATTACATTCACCAACGGTTCATATTATTGTGAGTCAGGAAGAACGTTACTTAAATTAAAGAGAGATAGCTTTGACAGAACAATCGGAGTTACATGTAAACATGAAAGAAGAAGATTAAGGTTAGGCGAAATTGTTACATTTATAAATATCTATGAAGATGTTTATGGTAAGTGGGTTAAGATAAGAACTAAAGATTTTCAAATCTATGATGTTAAGGCTGAAGATTTAATCTACCAGAAGGAATATCAGAGAAGATAGACAGAATTCAAGTTGATTTCAATCATTGCTAATACAAACGATAATAGATAAGATGTAGATTTACACTAATTAGTAGTTATCGGCTGTTACAGAGCCTTTAAATTGAACTTAACGGCTGTTTTGAACAGAATAAAGGGAGCACCCATCCTTGGGGAGTACTCACCCTTTTTTTTAGTATTATGCACACACAGAACTTTTGAATGATATTAGAAGTTTACTTCAATAAAACCATCCTTTTAGTTTTCTCATAATTTTCAGTTTTCAATTTATAGAAATAAATTCCTGAAGAAACTGATTTACCGTTATCATCTTTTCCATTCCAAACAACTGAATGCTGACCTTCTGGAAGTTGATCGCTGATAAGCTGTTTCACTTTCTGCCCTTTGATGTTGTAGATATTGAGAGAAACCTTTGAATTCTCTCTGAGAGAATAAATTATTTCTGTTTCCGGGTTGAAAGGATTGGGATAGTTCTGGTTGAGTTTTGTAATTAGAGGAATTATATTATCATCAATCCCTGTAATTTCACTCCAGCTAATAGTAACGTCCTCAAGAACAGGTGAGAATCCGGGATTTGTGGTTTCAAGAAAAACTTTGTATTGGACATATTGATCACCGTCCATAAGATAATTTTCCAGACTTCCAGGTGTCATAATATCTATGGACCAATTACCCATATATTGGGGATCCATGGAACTCCTTACCTGGAAATATAATGATGTTTCAGTAGGCTCGTCGGAAATCCAGATAAGGCTGTCCCAGTCAGCACCAGCTTCAATATCGAGAATACTCGAAACGAGTTCACCCAATTCAACACAACATGTTACATCCCACCAACTGATGTCTGAGTCTTCTTGTGCTACTCCGATTATATCAGGATCTCCATCACCGTCCATATCAGCTGTGACTACATCCCTAGCGCCGTCGAAGTTGTCGTCAATTAAATGTTCTTGCCAGTTTAAGCCTGAACCGTCTGTATTTTCCCACCAGGTAATATCATCGCCAAAATACGCTGCTCCAATGACATCTGCATCACCATCTTCATCCATATCAGATGCACATACCGCGAATGCCCAATTAAAATTACTACTTATATTATGTTCTATCCAGCTATTGCCAGATCCGTCGGAATTCTCCCACCAGGTAATTGCCCATTCAAGAGAAGCTGCACCAAGTATGTCAATGTCTCCATCACCATCAACGTCAGATGCGAATACTGACCTGGCACCGTTAAAATTGTTGGTCACATTATGATCAACCCAGTTAATACCTGAACCATCAACATTTTCCCACCATCTAATATAATCACCGTTATAAGATGGCACTACTACGTCTATATCTTCGTCGCCATCCACATCGGCACCGTAAACATCATAGGGTACATTATTGTAACCAATAATATGTTCTATCCAGTTGTTACCTGAGCCATCAACATTTTCAAGCCATACTACCTCGTTACCAGTATCTGCGCAAAGTATATCCACATACCCATCGTTATTAACATCAGCCGTGTCAACTGAACCTCCTTGCTGAATTGAGCTGGGAATAATGTGTTCTGCCCAATTAATACCTGATCCATCGATATTTTCCCACCATGCTAAATCGTTAACAGAACCACGAGCAAGACCTATTATGTCTATATCATCATCACCATCCAGATCAGCACTGCAGATTGATGGTGCTGAAGGGAAATTATTATCCACGATATTGTATTCCCAGTTTGTACCATTGCCATCTATGTTCTCCCACCAGTATATACTGCCTGAGAAAAAGTATGGTGGGCCATAACGACCAGCTGCACTCAGAATGTCCTCATCTCCATCACCATCTACATCAACCGGATGTATGTAATTAACATTGACATAACCACCGGTGACAGGATGTTCCATCGGAGAAGAGTAATCAAGAATCAACTCACCAGTTGAAGAAAACCAATTAACACTGTTCTCCATATCAAAAGTAGTACTCCAGTTGAGAACTGGACCCGAAACTCCCGAGCCACCTGACCAATCTGTTTGTGTAGCAGTTTGAGCCAATACCATTGATCCAACTGCTATCGATATTAATAAAACAAGTTTCTTCTTAAACATCTTTCCTCCTTTTGTTTGATGAATATCATCTCCTTAACTTACTGGTTATAAGATGCTTCCAGCCCACCTAATTCCCCTTATTTCATCAACAACATCTTCTTCGTTTTCTCAAAATCTCCGGATTTTAATTTGTAGAAATAAATTCCAGATGAAACGGATTTATTGTTATCATCGGTTCCATTCCAAATTACTGAATACTGTCCTGACGGGAACTGATCGCTGACAAGCTGTTTTACTTTTTGGCCTTTGATGTTGTATATATTGAGTGAAACCTTTGAATTCTCTTTGAGAGAATAATTTATTGTTGTAGTTGGATTGAACGGATTAGGATAATTCTGATGAACTGTAACCTCATGTGAAGGAATTAAAATCTTTTCATCCGGAATAGAGGATGGTTCAAATCGATGTGCAATAGTACCATTGTAGCCCACAGCCCAGCCAGTTTCAAAATCTACAAAATGCATACCGTAAAATGGATCGGTTGTATTTGTTTCTTCCTGATACCAATTTTCACCTCCATCTTCAGTGTAGATTGCCAGAGCTAAATCGAGTGCTCCACCAACTGCCCAGCCGTGCATATCATCCAGAAATTGAATATCTGTAAAGGATTCTGTTACACCGGAGTTCTGGAAATCCCAATTCAAACCACCATCATTTGTAAATAAAATAGTCCCATCCAATCCGCTTATCCATCCTGTCATATTGTTAATAAAAGAAACTGCCCAAAGATGCACATTTGTATTTGATGTTTGCTCAATCCAGTCAATTCCACCATTTGAAGTGTGAAATATTGTTCCTGCTTCTCCCACAACCCAGCCGTTATCAGCATCGGAAAAATGAATTCCCATAAAACGGAAGTCGGTAATTCCACTGCTGTAGTATTGAGTTTCCCAGTTTACACCACCATCACTAGTGTGAAGAACATAACGTTCCGAATCCTGAGAAAGGCCTAATACATCACCACCAGCAATCCAACCATTTTCGGAATCAATAAAGAAGATTTCTTCCAAATATTCGTATACATTGGCAGATAACGTTTCCCATTTTCACCGGTATCTGTAGTATGAACTATTTTACCCAAATCTCCAACTGCCCAGCCTTCCTGTGAATCGATGAAGAATATGGAAGCGTAATTTGAGGAGGGAGCTACAATTTGTTGAGTCCAATCTTCTCCCCCATTTGTTGTGTGCAGAATTGTGTTCGTAGTTCCAACTACCCAGCCGTTTTCACTGTCTACAAAGTAAGTATCTCTTAACAATGTACTTATTCCAGGATCCTGATCAATCCAATCTGCCAGCAAAAATGTAGAGAAAATGGAAATTACTAAAACAAAAAAAATAGTTTTCATATCGCACTCCTTTTTATAATGGTTATGTCGCAATGAAGATCTAAAGAAGTGCAGGTGTATAAGAAGAGAGTCAGAAGTGTGTATGCATATACAAACTTTACACTTCCTTATCTACAAAATTGAAAATTTTCTTATCTTTTATTTTGTCAATCAATTCATATAAAACCTTCATATGAATAAATATGATATACGGTGTCAATAAACTACCCCTATTCACATTAATTTTAAACGAGTTATTACAAACGATAATAGATAAAATGTAAATTTACACTAATTAGTATTTATCGGCTGTTACAGAGCTTTTAAATTGA
>JAGLPW010000194.1 GCA_023137125.1 Candidatus Cloacimonadota bacterium
CTGGAACAGCGATGTGCGAATTTGATTTTTTGGTGCTCGCAAAACGTTTCTTAAAATATTAAAATACAGTGCTTCCTATGTTCCAGCACCTTATTTTTGGCGTTAGACGTAATTCTCTTGAAATAAATTAATTAAACATTCTTAATTACGTTTTCAAATCTTCTAAAATTTTCGTGATCGAAATTCCAGATATATTTTTTCATTGAGGCTCGAAACTTCATTTTCTTCCTGCCAGCGGTCATTGATTTTTTTATTTTCTACAACAATAGAGAACCCATATAACATAACTTTATATCAAGAAAAAAATATTTGACAGATGAAGAATAGCTTCTCATTTTTGGAAGTAGATGATATAGAGAGATAAAATCGAAGATTAGGACAATGAAAAGTAAATATCGCAAACTTGTTCATGTCCTGCTTAATTAAGCAAGATATGGGATTTTAAGCAGTCTAATATATGTTGGACAGTAAGAGGTAAATAGTGGCAGTTAAGCAATTCGAAGAAAACTCGGTAAGAGTGTCTTTACGTGAGATATCACGCGAGAATATCAAGGGGATTCTCATGTTAAAGGTTACTCCTGAGCAAAAAAAATTCTACCCTCGCTCCAATAGATACTCAATCGCCGAAGGACACTATCCAGCTGATGATGATCCAGTATGGATGCGAGCGATTTATGCGGATGAAACTCCTGTTGGTTTTCTTATGACTTCCGAAGCTCCAGACAAAGGCATGTACTTTCTTTGGCGGCTAATGATTGATGCAAAACACCAAGGTAAAGGTTACGGTTACCGCGCTGTAAAGCTGTTGATTAAACGAATCGAGATGTCAGGAAATGCGAAAGAGATTATTACCAGTCACCTCAAGCATGACGGCGACGCAGGTTCTTTCTATCAGAAGCTTGGATTCAACTATACTGGTGAATTAATGGAAGGCGACGAACACGTAATGAAGATTGTTTTCGCGCGATATTTAGGATCATTTAAGTAAATTGTCCAACAAACTGCTACAGCTGATGTTTTTCGCTGCGCTTTTTACACGTCGCTTCGCTCGGACTATCGGCCGCCGCTGAACTCAGACGTTAATATAAACTAATTGGCTATAATGTCCCGCGTGTGCTGTGAAAATTAACTGACACGCTTGTTAGCAGCATCTTTTATTTTAACAACAAACATTTCTTTGCTGCTTCTTTTTTACCATTCACATTTAGTTTGTAAAGATAAACACCTGAACTTACTAATTTATTGTTATCATCAGTCCCATTCCAGATAATTGAGTGATTACCTTTAATAAATTCATTGTGAGTTAAAATTTTAATTTTCTGACCTTTGATGTTGAAAATTGAAATATTAATTTCAGAATCATGTTGAATTGAAAACTCAATTGTTGTGATTGGATTGAATGGATTGGGATAATTTTGGTTAAGTTGAATAACAGGATTTTGAACAATTACATTGTTATTGATTTCAACAAATGGAGGAGCTCCGTATTCATAAGCTCCCATATCAATGATAGCACTTCCATTTCCATCTCCATCCCAGATACGGTGATTACCTATTATATCCCATGGTGGTAAATTCAATCCTGTAGTATCAGGAATACCAGCATCGATACAAGGAGAATCTCCCAGAAGCGAATAAGGATGTTCTCCGATCCCGACAAATAATGGGTCTTCATCTATATTACCTTCCAGCCAATTGACTGTGCCGTTATTGTTTGTTACAATTCCAGCTTCTCCACCTTGAACATCTGAATATGAAATTGTGATTGAATTAGTACTCCCTTCTTCACAAAAATAAATCTCTTGTGGTGAGTTGGTCCAAAGAATGGAATTTATTAATAAAGGGTGACAATCAAATCGGCAATAAACCGCACCTCCAATTGCGGAAGAATTACCTGTTATTGTTACATTCGTCAGACTCGGACTGGAATTTTGACAGAAAATTCCACCACCAGGCATTCCAGCTGTATTATTAGTTACCATTACATTCTCTAAGATTGGATTAGAATAATCATAACAGTAAATCCCACCGCCATAAGCAGTAGCAGAATTCTCACTTATAGTGCAGTTTGTGATTTCCGGATTGCTTTCATGAGTAATACTAATACCAGCTCCTAATTCGGATGAATTATCACTAATAGTACAATACTCTATTGTAGAATTGCACCAGTAAGCGCAGTCGATTCCTCCACCATATTCATCAGC
>JAGLPW010000195.1 GCA_023137125.1 Candidatus Cloacimonadota bacterium
AGAAGTGTTAAGAAAGTTCAATATTCAACACTTCCTTATCTACATTTCCGAAAAAGAGTTACATATTATTTCATGTCAATTACTTTACAAAAATATTTTCCTGTATAAAATATTTCAGTTTAATTAATTGCTTTATGAACTACCCAAATTCACATTGAGCCTATAGGTACTGTAGCGAAGAGTAAACATGAATAAGCAATATTATCACTAATTTATGACTATCGGCTGTTACAGAGCTTTTAAATTGAACTTAACGGAATTTTGAAGCAAAAAAGGAAGCCAGATAGATTCCCTTTATTTCACCAATACCATCTTCTTAACTTTTTGGTAATCACTTGCTTTGTCAGTAGCAACGGATTACGGAGTTCTTTTTGGTTGCTTATCAAATTTCTTTTTTGCTTTTTGTTCCTGTTTCCTTTTCTTCTGTTTCTGACTCTTTTGTTTATCCTTTTTCCCGCCTTTGTCTCCCATTGTGTACCTCCTTTCCTTCAGTACGATACATCGTACCTATCATTCTCGACTCATCGGACAAAAAACCTAACACATATTAGACTACTTAAAATCCAATATCCTACTTAATTCAGCAGAAATCTTTTTAACATGTTTTTTAACCGAAGTTTTAATTCCAGTTAACTACTTAGATACCTGCGTCATTAAAATTCCGATATTAATATTAATAAAGTTGCGTTCCATAACAACATGGAAAAAAAATGAGAAAAGTGAGAAAGTTGTCAAGGAAAAGAGTGGTTAATAATGTGTAATATCCAGTTTTGTTTACAACAAACGCCGGGATAAAAAAAGAGAGCCGTTACTGCATATATTCACGTTGATTCTATCGGTGCTGTGGCGAATAGCAAACATGAATAAGCAGTATTATCACTAATTCATGATTATCGGCTGTTACAGAGCTTTTAAACCGAGCTTAACGGCTGTTTCAAATAGAATAACGTTAGCAGCCATCCCCACATCCACAACCGGTTCCCTTTGGGGTGATCTTAAGAATGTCTTCTTTGATGATTGCATTCAGACAGCCGGTTCCTTTGGTTACTTCGATTGCATCGAATTCACAATTAAGAGCACAAGCTCCACATTCCAGGCAGGATTTGTAATCAGTTAAAACGGCCTTCTTTGCATTCATCTCAATTACACCCATCGGACAAATTTTTTTACAGATCGTGCAACCGGTACATTTATCCTTTAAGAAATTGATCATTTCAACACTCCCTGCAGAATTATCGTTGTGAGAGCACCAAGATATAAAACAAAAACAAACGGAAGAAATGTGATGATCTCTTTTTTGACCAATGAGTAATTGCTGACGCCACTGCTACCAGTATAATACAAACCAAAGAATATATTCGTGCCCAGATAAAACAGCAGATGGAAAGCAATAATATATCCTGAGGAATCAACTAACTGATTACCAAAAAGTAAGTACAAAACCAAGATCTGAAGTATAAAAAGAACAATCCCTTTAAAACTGAAATTCTTGGATGGAAGCACTGGAAAAAGTACAACATATAATATTGGTATGGATAGAGATACTGGCAATATCTGCCACCAGAATCCTGTATTAAAGATCAAGTTTAGAAGGAACAAAACTGCAGCTGCAATTAAAATATATTTGGTGAATTGGATGAAAGAAGGAAGCAAAGTAAAGAGTCTGTTCCTGAAATTAAATTTGTAATGATCTTCATCGCAATCAGTAATCTCCCCATCTAAATATTCAGGTAAATTCTGAGCGTAAATTGGTCCGATTTTGGGAATAATATTAGCCTTTTTTAGCTCCGAAAGTCGAACTCCGGATAAAGAGAGTTTTGGTAAGATAATTTCCAATTTATCAGTTTCCGTTAGTTCTTTTCTATCATATTTTGCCAGTTGATCGATAATTACCTTTGAGGAAAATTGCCCTTTCCCAGAGGAGCACCAGACGTTGATCCCTTTTGTATCGATCACCAAAATTCTGACGTTTCTGCCTTTTAGAATTCTCCATAACAAAAATACTGTCATGTGATAATTGCAGGTCAACAGCAATGGTGAATTTATATCATATTCTTTTCCAGTGAAATACAAGCCAGGTTCAATATCATAGGTTTTTCGATAAGATCGTAACCACGAAATACCTGTCTTGATCCAATCAGTAAATCCGAATTCTATTTTTTTAATAAGACCCTTCTCTTCATTACAGGTACAACAGCAATCCATAAATCCATCCTCAATACATACTGAAAACAGTATATTCTAAAACAGGATATGCGGCAAGTTTTTAAAATAAAAAAAAATGAATAATAAGATTTTAATATCAAGAATAATAAGATTTTAATATCAAGAATATTAAGATTTGAGTGTCAATCATAATAGTATTTGATAGTGTATAATAAAGTGGGGAGTTTTGTCGCTCCCCATCCCCTTTAAGTGGTGTCAATAACCCATTAATCTCTAGAATTTACATTGATTCTATCGGTTGCATGACGAATAGTAAACATGAATAAGCAGTATTATCACTAATTTATGATTATTGGCTGTTACAGAGCTTTTAAATTGA
>JAGLPW010000196.1 GCA_023137125.1 Candidatus Cloacimonadota bacterium
AGGTATCAAAGAGATAATTTGAATTGCAGGAACAAAGGCAAGATGATAGATTATGGGAATATTTATATTCATAGCTTTGAAAAGAATATACACATTCATGAATGTAGTCAGCTGAATTAATATCATTATCGGTAAAGCTTTCAGGAGGATTTTCTTAAATGGCAGCTTTGTAAGTGAGCTGTGCATACTAGATAGATATTCAAAGATCTTTCTGGCAAATCTGATCTTTCCCAAACGAAGTGAAACAAAATTATATATTCTGGAATTAGTTATGATTAATGTTATTGTAAGTATTATAATAGCTATCAGTATCAGGATTGTTCTAGCAATAGCTATTTGTGGAATATTATGAATGAACAAACTGAAAAAAATTCCAAAAAAGCAAAGAAGAATAAAGCCCAGTAACTTTTCTGCAATGATCGTGCTTCCTGAAGTTCCTGGCTTATCACTGTGTTTTTTCTCTATCAGATACATTCTTATAGCGGCAAAACCATCTGAAGAAGGAAGCAGAATTCCCCAGAAGATAGATATAAAATTTATTTTGATAAGCTGTTTCAACTTCTCAGATATACCCGAATAAAACAGGAAAATCTTCCACCTGGTCGCAGAAAGTATAGGTATTAAAATCAGGGTGAAAAAGAAAGAAAAGATCAGCCATACAGGCATTGAAAGTGCACTTGTTCTATTGAAAAAAGATATATTGTATCGTAAAAAAATATGTATTAATAACCTGATAGAAACTATTATCTGAATAATTGTTAATATTTTTCTAAATACTTTTGAGTGAGTTTTCATAATTCTTAAATAAAAAGCAGCATCCTATCCAATGATTTCTTAGCTTTTTGTTTCATAATCTCAGGTACAGTTATTTCATATTTTTCTTCAGCAAGAGCTCTAACAGCACCTTGCAGATTAGTTTTTTTCATATTTTTGCAAACCATTTTTAGATTTAGCGGGACCAGATGTTTTTCTGGATAATGATATTTTAACTGGTCATAAAGCCCGATCTCAGTTCCGATGATCACTCTATCATTTTTTTTCACGAAATCTATCATCTGTCCCGTGGAACAAACCAGGTCTGCTTCTTTACATACATCAAGAGAGCATTCCGGATGTACAATTAGCGAATAATCGGGGAATTCTTCTCTCATCATCATGGTTTCTTCCAGCGTGATCTGCTCGTGAACATAACAGTAACTATCGAACATAATAAGTTCGCGGTTATTTTTATACGCTACCCATGCTCCAATATTTTTATCCGGGACAAAAATTATTTGTTTGTCCTCTGGAATGGAAGAAATAATTTTCTCTGCATTTGAAGATGTACAGGTGATTGTGCTTTCTGCTTTTAGTGCTGCAGGAGAATTTACATAACATACAACTTCTGCATCAGGATATTTTTTTCTTAAAGCACGCAAATCATCAGGAGTTTTCATGTTTGCAAGGGGGCAATCTGCATCGAAATGAGACATTAATACTTTTTTATCTGGATTCAGTATTTTAGTAGTCTCTGCCATAATTTTTATTCCACAAAGCAGAATCATTTTTGCATCTGTTTTGGATGCTACTATTGCCATTTGCAGTGAGTCACCTACATAATCAGCTATTTTTTGAACTTCCATATTTTGGTAATTATGAGCTAAAATGAAACAATTCTTCTCTTTTTTCAAATTTTCTGCAATAGTATATAAATCATCATTTGATAATGAGTTCCAATCGATATTCAACATTCATTCTCCAATTCATTTGTTACGTTCCCAAGTTGAACTTGGAAACGTGATTGTAACGAGTATATTTTATTTAATTAAGATGCAAAATATATTCCAAATGAAACTTAAAATTAAATATATTTATTACCGATTTTTGAAATAATAAAAGGTGTTTTCCCACTTTTACTTTTTTCGAGTTGTGGAACAACTTTGAAGTTGATTTTTACCTCATTCCCTAATCTTTTGCGCAGCCCTTTTTTCAATGCAATCTTTGAATCATCATTATATGTCTTATCAACAACTATATTAATATCGATCTGGTCAATTGCATTTTGGACACATTGAGAGCAAAGCACTCCTTTTGCATTGTCTATCGAATGTGACATAACCGATCCCAGAAATCTGCCGTCTGGTGTTTCGATATAATCACATTGTTTTCCGGTAATCTCTTTAACTATTCGGAAATTCCTTCCACATTCACATTTCTTTGAAACATCATCAAGAACAATGTTATCTCCAATTTCATAACGGATAAGCGGCATAGCATAATTGTAGAAACTCGTTCCCACCAGTTTCCCGTCTCCCAATAATTCATGGAAAGCGAAATCTTCTACCAGATGCAGATTTCCCTGTTCACATTCGGAAATCATAGCAGCGCATTCGTGCAGGGAGAAGAAATCGAAGATTTTACACCTATAGGCTTTTTCTATAAATTCTCGCTTCTTTTTGGAGAGGGTTTCACCGTAAGTTACGATGGATTGAGGTGAGTGAATTACAATTCCTTCTTCCTCTGCGAATTTGCTCAGCATAAGGATATCGAAGGGAAAGCCCATGAAAAATTCGGGTTTAAGCCGGTTTATTTCTTTGATCACTTTTATGGCGGAACTCTTTTTCAACTTGTTGGAATCAAAGCGGATAATGTTGTAAAATCGACTGTATTCATAAGATTTTTCTTGGAAGTAATAACTCTGCAAGCTAAACGTTTTTTTTCCCAGTTTGTAACCTGCCCAGCTGTAACTCCGCAGGAGTGCTGCTATTTTATTTGCCTGGACTGCATCATCCAGAACAAAATGCAGTGGAGTGCCTGTGGAACCACTGGTAGAATCCCAGGTTATACCAAACTTTTTAGCATTATCAGCTATAAGTTCTTTCTGACGAGTTCGAACAATCTCTTTATCTAAAGTAGGAATCTTATGCATATCTTCTCGTCCTCGAAATGTACTATCGTTGAAGCCTATATTTTTAAATAGATTACGATAATAGGGAACATGTTGACCTGCATGCTGGATGAGTTTTATTAATTGTTCATCTTGGAAATCTTCAATTTGAGCTTCTGTGCAAAATTGGCTTCTTTTATAGAATTTATATCTTTTTAAAACTTTTAAAGGGATTTGAAATATTGACTTTTCCAAATGAGCTCCTGTTGATTTCTTACCTCTTACGAAGGGGGATGTTTTTCCCATTCTTTTATTAGTTTATCCCGCTCGATTATCTTCTTTGCAATTCGCACCATGGGTGGTCCGATAAAAGTTCCATTTATTATAGCTACGCGTATATTTTTTTTCTTTGATTCTTCCGTCAAACGGAGCATTTCTCTGGCTTCCTCAACTTCTTTTTGAGTGGGAGTAAAATATTTATGTGCAAGTTTTATTTCCTTTGGATGAAGCAGTAGCATTCCTTCGAAACCGAGCGTTCGAGCAAGTTTGAGGTTATCTTCCAGATCTTCAAGGTCATGAACATTTACGTGCAGTGTATCTATCGGAATGACATCTGTGGCTCTAGCTGCCATTACAATGAGAGCACGAGGGACAAGCAAACTTCTTCCTTCTTTATCGTGGATTCCCTGTATATCTGCACAGAAATCTTCACTGCCATAAGCAACTGCGATTATCCTTTTTGAAGCTCTGCATATCTCTTCTGCATGTAAAACAGCTGAGGCTGTCTCGATAAGAGGAATTATTTTAAATTCCCCGTTATTAAATCCTTTCTGTGCTTCATATTTTTCCAGGATATTTTCAAAGAAAAGGATATCATCTTTCCCATAGGATTTCGGGAAAACAAAGCCTGTTACTTCTTCTAACATTAGTTCGGAAATATCTCTTTCCAGGAATCCACTGTCTCTATCATTTAGACGGATAAAAATGTGGAATTTTTCAAAGATACCTTCCGGCAGTATTTTTTTGATCGTGTTTCTTGCTTCCTGTTTTGAATCGTTGATGACAGAATCTTCCAAATCTAAAATTAGGGCATCCGCGTTGCTTCGGGAAGCACTCCTAAGGAGTTTTTCATTATTCCCGGGAACGAACATCATACTGCGAAGAATATACCGTTTCATTTCTACCCTCTTTTTGAGATCAATATATGTCGCCTTAATGTTAGTACTTTTTTATTATTTTGATTATAGGCTCTTGTTTCCACATAAATAATTCCTCTATCCGGTTTTGTTCTTGATTCCCGAACTTCCAGGATTTCTGTTTCAGCATGAAGTGTATCACCGATAAATACCGGTGCATTATGAATTATCTTTTCATAATCCAGATTAGCAATTGCTTTCCCACTGATATCAACCACACTTAAACCTACAGCGATACTTGCAACAAAGGTGCCAGCTACAACTATTTTTTTGTAGATCGTTGATTTTGCATATTCAGTATCCAGATGCAAAGGGTGTGGATTTATGGTTATCTGGCAAAACAGCTTATTGTCTTTTTCAGTGATGGTTTTTTCTATATTATGCTTATAAATATCACCTATCCTGAATTCTTGTAAATATTTTCCGAAATTATCATTTTCTTTATACATCATGCTTAACTCCAGATACAATATTTGTTCCAAACAAAAACAAAAGTGTCTATGTAAAAGTATTTAACAAGTTTTTTATAATTTTTGTTGGAAATTTTTCAGTTGTTAAAGGTGACGTGACAACTAAATTTTTATAAAAACCACTCTTAGAAGATTATATTTATCGTAAAGATTTTTTTGGAATTGGTTAATGATTGAAGCTCACGAGTTTTACGAGTGAGCAATAT
>JAGLPW010000197.1 GCA_023137125.1 Candidatus Cloacimonadota bacterium
CTACAACTTCATAAACAAGATAGATCGAATTTGAAAAGTTGCAGCAGTTTGGCATTTTCTTGCTCAATTACTTATTTAAGAGAATTTATATTAATATTTTACACATTAAGAATGGATCAGTTTGCGGTGACAACTTCAGTGTTCGATTAGATTATTACTTCTACCCAAAAGTAATTCATTCAAATAGAATTATTATCATATAATTTTCTTAATGCATAAATCATATCCTTTTCCAGGAGTTCAAAATTAAATCTCTTTTGAATAACTTCCCGATTATGATTTAAATCTTTATCTTCAAATAAATGAATGATAATATCATCTATTAATTGCGTATCGATCTTGTCCTTGAATTCAATAACCTTCAGCATATCCGATTCAGGCATATTTTCCCCAATAACTGCTGAATACACTTCTTCAGGATAATATCTCCTTGTTATGATCGGTACTTGGCAAGCTGTAGCTTCTATGATGGGAAGTCCTCTACCTTCAGTCTCACTCGGTAAAGTAATTAAGGAGGCAATATTGAATAAATCTTGAATTTTTATTGGATTATCAAATTTATAGTAATATTCTAACCTATCGATACTACTAAAAAGAAAACCCAAGAAAACCTTTTTCTGGTATTTTGAATCAATAGAATATAACATTTCCTGAAAATATTTCAGAATAAATAAATAATAGTTTTCATGTCCAATATGGGGTGTCTATAGGTTTGGCATAAAATAAATAAGCAAAAAAGAGCAGTTAACTAATTAAAAGAATAAAGACTTACGAGAAATTGAGCACCAAAGAAAGGTTTGGCATAAAAATGCGAAAAGTGCGAATTATTGCAAGTATTTTGTCATTTTATTGAGAATTACAAAAGTTGCAGGGATTTGGCATTTCTGAATGAATTGTTGCAGCAGTTTGGCATAAACCTTAAATTGTTGCAGGGGTTTGGCATTTTTTTTTATTAAGCTACAAATTAAAATGAAATCCAGCCTGAGATCATCCCAAGCTGGGTTTGTTGTATTATTTAAGAAGCAGCATTTTCTTTACTTTTTCTGTTTTCTTATTCACGTTAAGCCTATAGAAGTATACTCCTGATGCAACTGACTTATTATTCTCATTTCTACCATTCCAGATAACATCATGAATACCTCTCTCTAATTGATCATTTACCAGCGTTCTCACTTTTTGACCTTTGATATTGTAGATCTCAAGCTTTACAAGTGAATCTTCAGGTAAGTTAAATGAGATAGATGTTGTAGGATTAAATGGATTTGGATAGTTACTAATACTGAAAATTGGATCAATACTACTATCATCTGAAACAATGTTTCTGGAAGGATATAGAGGAGGTCTCTTAATAGAAGATAACATAGTGAAAGGATCATCGTTTTCAAGATGAATACCACCAATTAATGATGTTTCCAAAAGAGGATCAATAAAAGCCATTAATTCTGCATTATCTCTAAATAATGCAATTTCTTGATGACCGCTTCCTGTAAAATCGCCAGTAGACATAAGATAATATTCATAAGATGAACCTGTGTTTGTCAGCTTGAAAGGTACAGCTGGATTTTCATATTTATACTCAAAGAAAAATAAATCGTTATTTACTACATCACCATTATGTTTATACATTACTATTTCATCTGTATTATCGTGATTAAACTCCCCAGATTCCATCATACTATAATCATTTAAAGGTAGGTGAGTTGTTTTAATTAAGGCAGGTGAAGCACAAGGATCAAAAAATGCAACAAGACCATCATAATCCCGATATAACGCAATTTCTTCATTACCATTCCCTGAAAAATCACCAGTAGCAATTAATGTATATTCATAATATGAACCAGTATCTATTGTTAAAAATGGCTCTTGAGCACTTGCATAAAATTCATATTCATAGAAAAATAAGTCATTGTTCATTTTATCACCATTATGTTTATATAAGACAACTTCATCTATCCCATCTTGATTGAAATCACCTGTACCAATTAGTGTATAAGAGTTATCAATTATATGAACACTCCCAAGATTAGTTGATTCAAATGGATTATGAAAAGCTAAAAGATTATCTTCATTTCTAAATAATGCGATTTCCTGATTACTATTACCAGTAAAATTTCCAGTGCCCATTAAGTAATATTCATAACTAGAGCCAGTATTGTATTCTGCAAATGGTTCTGCAGAGCTTTGGTAATAATCATAGTCAAAAAAGAAAAGATCGCTTCCTGGATGTGAATGGTAATATAAATAAGGGACCTCAAGATATTTGTTATCAAATCTTCTTTTAGCCGGGATATCATCTCCTGGAGTATAAGGCCAATCAAATCCATTCATAAATACAGGTTGATTACTATAGTAATATGAGGATTCATTCCTACCAATTCTATCATCAAAATACGGAAAACTAGTAGTATAATAATAGGTTCTCAAAAAACCGTCATCTATCGTCCATTGTGTACTTGAATCAAATCCCATTAAACACCCAACAATATTTTGACTTCCTTGTAACTCACTTTCAATTCGTATAAAATTTGTATCCTCTTGGATTAGAAATGGTCTACTATCATCTCTAGCCCAGTTTCTTAAAAAAGTATTATAATGATCATTGGCATTCCAATAGTCATCAATTTTAATCCATTCAATCATATTGCCTTCGAATAGATTGTAAGCTGGACCATCATCGTAGTCTAAGTCGTCGGCATGTCCATGTAAACTTACATCAGAACAACTTGTACCTTGTACACCATTCCCATCTGTAGCATACTGATCGCAACAATAATTGTAAGCAATTACATTTTCATCAGCGTAATTTGAGAGGATTAAAGCATGTCTTAATTTCCTAAAAATATTATCTTCCACGAGACAATGATAAGTACCTCGAGTTAAACTTACTCCATAACCTCCGTGTGAATAAATTTTTGATTCATGAATATAATTTTTTTTTACAGTAATATATTCTGAGTGATAAATTGTAAAATGATCACCTGTAGCATTGAAACTTTCTACATTTTCTACAAGGCAATTTTTAGCATACCACATACGAATATGGTGGTATCCGTGTCTTGAGATATCTGGTTCTGGTACACCGTTACTTATTGTTTCAATATGTAGATTTTTTATTATTACATTTACTATATAATTATTTGGATTATTAATTATATCATCTCCAATTTTCAGAAAATCTTGTTTAGGAGGATCTACATTAAGTCTGTCATAATAAATAAACTTTGTTCCACTTGAAGTTTCAATGTTGTAAGTACCTTCCAAACTCATATTACTGTTTAATAAAACAGTATTTCTAAACGAAAATATTCCATCTGGAAACTGGATTTTAGTGAAGACATTCGGATCATTATTATTAATAATATTTTGTAAAGCTTCACTGCAATCATCCATTGAACTATTTATCCCATAATCACTAACATCTTTGATGATAATTGTGGTTAACAAACTATCTTCATCAAACCCAGAAGTTTCCCAATCATTTGTAGAATAATTTGGCAATCGAAGAGTATCAATTACACAAGGTAAATCGGCAAATAAAGAAACTGAATTCAAAACAAACAGTAATAATAAAATAAACTTGATCCTTAGCTTTAATCTTTTCATTGTGTCCTCCTTTTTAAGCTACTTTCTATTAATAGTATTGCTGCTAATGAATGTATTCTCGAAAAGCTCGAAATGCTTTTGATTCATAAGTTTATTCGATCTTTTCAATGATCTTCCGAATTCTAAGCTTAGCAATCAATATGAAAATAAAATCCAGCCTGAGAACATCCCAAGCTGGATTATATTGTATTACTTAAGAAGCAGCATTTTCTTTACTTTGTATGTTTTCTTATTTACGTTAAGCCTATAGAAGTATACTCCAGATGCAACTGACTTATTATTTGCATTTCTACCATTCCAGATAACATCATGCATACCTCTCTCTAATTGATCATTTACCAGCGTTCTCACTTTTTGCCCTTTGATGTTGTAAACTGTAAGTTTGACTTTACTTTCATCCGGTATTGAAAATGATATCTTAGTTGTCGGATTAAATGGATTCGGGTAATTTCCATGAAGTTTAACCTTATCAATTACAGGTGTGAAATCTCCAATCTCTTCCGTTCTCTGCAGCAATAAGTTCAATAACTCTTTTTCCAATTCTATGGCATGTTTAGAGTCTTTTACAGCATGATCATTGCTGCTAAAACGCAAACCCCGAGATCTGCCACCTGCTGCCTCAGCTTCCATATAGGTATATACAATATCCAGCTGTATAAACACTGAATCAATAAAAGTAAGGCTATCCTCAAACATAAGCTCATATTGACATATTGCTTCCTGGAAATCTCCCATCTTCCTGTCACAGTTTATTACATTCTGCCTAGCAAGTTCATAAAGATCAGTATTAAGTGAATCTGTCATAATCCCTTCATATAACTGCTGTGCTTCATAAAATCCAAATCCTATACTGGGATCAACGCAGTTTAAAAGACGTGAAGCAGACCATAAAGCTTCGATCTCATCAGGATTCTGATCTATGGATAAGAGATATGTCTCTCTAGCAAGGAAGAGATATCCGTCCTTCTCTGCCTGCAATCCCTCTTCAAATAAACTCATACTTCGACCTGGTGGAGTAAATTCGGTATTACTGCTATCGCAAATTTCTAGGTATGTGACATCCCATGCTGTGGGATAGAAACTTTGCCCCACTTCTGTTGAAGTTATTCCATCTCCCCAAAAGTTCTGACGGCAAAAATATCGACTATCTCCTTCACTCGCATTATAGATTGAGATGGAACTACCTCCGCGATCAATAATAATATCATTGTACTTATTATCTAATACAGGATAAGAATCATCGATCAGATATATTTCGGGGTAATCCGTAGTATCTTTCAATGTATAGCCAATATAGCTGGATTGAATTATCGAATTGGATCTGCGTGAAATATACATTCCATTAGCATAGTTGTAATAGAACATATTATTGTCAATCTCAGCATTTGTATTGTACAGGAACAAACCATCATCACAATAAGATACCGAATTGCCTTCAAAGGAATTCATAATTGAAGATGAAATATTACCTATATAGACTCCGTATTCATCACAATATGAAATAGTATTGTTACCTATATAATAAGCAGTAGATGAATTCAAATGCAAACCGTAATCGCAATCTGTAATTTCCGAGTTTTGAAGATTGATCTCTCCAAAGCAGCGGATCGGGTTATCTGCTCCGGTAAATCTACAGTATTGGAAATCCCCTTCTCCGGAGGTATTTATCTTGAATCCAGTCCAATCTGCTAACGTTTTTTTCTCAAACTCAATTACATTTGAAGTATTCCCAACCGCAGTAACCTGTCCGTTGACAATGAATTCAACCTCATTATTCATTTTAGGATTTGAACCGGAAGTAAATATCAGTTCGGTTCCCACAGGTACTGTTATTTCATTCTTGAATTCAATATCACCTGTTCCGAATTGTGATTCACCTGAGATATCTATATCATCAAAAACACCTTCATAGATTGTAAGATCTACTGTGAGAAGATTATCACTTACCAGATCACTGTAATCATAGTTCACATAGAAATAATCATCGTCATATGCAAGACTCTCTATATTATCTGCAATAGTTCCTCGCTGATGTTGTGGTAATCCACCAGTACAATAATAATAAGTTTTAGAGATCAAATCATCAGGAAGAACACCACAGCGCAATATTTTATATTTCGGAATTGGTACAGGATCCGGTATTGCGCTACCTTCAAATCTCATTACAGTTGTTATTTCCAGTTCATCGTTTTCCCATTCAGAGATTACCTCTTCAGAGTCGTAATCAGAATCGAAAACAACTACATTAGTAAAATCTGTGCCTCCCCTATCTTGAACTTCGAGAAAGTTATCAGAATTGAGAATTAACTTTTTTAAATCAGTGAAAATATTATTTGCTTCTACTAATAAGAAAGATGCATCTGTAACAAATCTTGTATTACCATTATCGCAATCAATATAGTTTCCATCCGAAACAGCAGCATAGCAATTGTAACCTGTATTTAACGAATATTTTGCTGCATATTGCCCAGCACCGGTAAAAATACTATCTATCGGATTTGTACTGCTTTCTGAAGGGATTAAAAGGGTAAAGAATTGCTCATTTATTGTAGGATTTTCAGATGTGATCCTCAATCGACTATGAAATACATCTGGAATTGATGACCATGCTAAGGGTAAATTTTGGTCATCAAAATATACTTTAAAAGCATTTGAAGCTCCAAGAATACCATGTAGATATTTGCCGTTGATCTGCTCTGTAAACATATTGGGATATGACGCATTCTGAGTTATCGTAATATTGTTATTTGTATCACCTGTATTATTCAGATGAATCTGATTCCTGTATTTATTCAAATATATAGTTGTGTTATCGGTTTCGTCATATATCATATAGTAGTTATCATCAAGCATATAGTAATTTCTGTAAACTTCGCAGGGATATTCCGTACCGGAGAAGAAAGCTCCTATAGCATTGTCATAATGAACACCTACTTTCAAATGTTCGATCTCATTATTATCTATATGAAAAAGCCTGTTTGCTGGATCAGCTATATAGCTTGGATCTGCAACAGACTGAAATGAATCAGGATCTTTACGATTTACTATAAGGTTTGCTTCAAGATCATCAAGAACGTCATATTCTGCATGATAAGTGTTTTCAGATCCAACCCAGCTACCAGTTGAGTCAGGATTGATAATTATAAGGTTTTTGGAATAAGCTGAATGAGTCCAGTTAGTTCCAACAGCAGAACCATCAATCCACCATGCATACCCGGAATCTATAATAAAATACTCCCCTCCATAGAAAAGCTGGAAACCGGTCTTTTCATAATTCCAATGGTTTGTTACATAAGAATTTTCGTGAGAAACGAAGAGTTGGGGTGTAGTATTAATTCCATTTATCGTAAGATCGGCAAGTGTTGTTTCGGGTCTAAGAATTGATAATTCTTCATCGAGATAAGAGCCATTGGCAAGATATGGTGGAATTATATCATTCTCCGCAAAAGATACCGAAGGATTATAGCACATAACAGCTACAAAATCGTTCATGAAATCATGTTGTTCCCATTGGTCAGGATAGCCACCCGCATTTTCCTTCAGTCGGGTGATATACCAACCAATATCTCCTCTCGTATCAGAATCGGATGTATTATTGTAATAGTACTGGATAAGACCTTGCTCTATCTGTTTATCATGAACGGTTTCTCTATAGTCATCTTCCTGGATTAAGTGATGAAGTTGTGGATCGATCCTTCTCAATGTCTGTTTTACTATACCAGAAATAAGATCGCTGTTCCAAAGATTATCCATGGTTGGATTTTTCCTGGCAAGAGCTGTGAAGAAAAGCGGTGAAAGATATAAAGCTCTGTTCTGATATGTTAAACCAGTTGAATACATACCGGAATTAGTTACATAGTAATCTTTCATACCGTAAAATGATGAACCAGATGGTATTGGAAAACTAGAATCAAATTCATTCAAAACAAAATCGTCGATTAAATCTGTGTTTCCGGCTAAAATACTGCAATAGCCTATCCCACTTACAACTAACATTCTGTTCGCTGTTTGTAAACCAATATTTGGTAGTAATCCACTTTGATCATAAAGTATTCCATCATCCCATTCTTCTTCCCAACCAGGATCATCATAATTAGAGTCGTAATAATAGGCAAAAAAGGTCTCATAAGCCCAATCTGCCAATGAATCTACTTTGGCGATTGCTGTTGCCTGCTGCCCCGAGCTCATATAATAATAAGCCATATCTACAGTAAAAGCAAAGAAGTTTAAACCATAGGCAAGGTGTCGACCACGCATGTAAGGAGTGAGATTTTTTTGTAGCCCGTCATTCCAATTATAAGTGTTACCTTGATATCCTGTATCATATTGAGCATATTGATTACTATTAGTTAAAGTGGAATCAAAAATACTTAGTTTAAAATTAGCTACATTAAAAGCTAATATTGAATCGATTGCATTACCCATAAGTAAATAATATTGAGAATAATCGACAACACCTTTAAAAGCATTCAAAGCCATATCTTCAAAACTGAAGTAGTCTACATAATACCTGTCTCCCAACATTAGAATCTCTTCAGCTGTATATTCACGGGTGGTTTGGGATTCATCCCACAAATACCAGATAAATTCTTCTGTTGAATTTGACTGTAACAAAGGACATGCATCCCTGATCCCTTCCAGGATTGGTTGATTGATCGTGAAGGTACTGTCAGCATCAGCAAGTAGAAGCGACGCAAATAACACAATAATAATTACAAATATTTTTCGTTTCATTTCTCAACTCCTTTTTTCTATTTTATTAATATGCATTTAGACGAAACAGAACTCTTATTATTAGTAAATTTGATAAGGTAAATTCCAGAAGTCAAATCTTCGACATTCCAGGTAACTGAATGCTGACCTGAGTTTTTCTTCTCATCAACCAAAGTTGTTATCTTCTGGCCTTTCAGGTTAAAGATAGAAAGGCTAACTAACGAATTGTCTGCTTTTACAGAATAAGTAATTTTAGTACTGGGATTAAAGGGATTGGGATAGTTGGTTAGGATTATCTTAGAAACTGGTATAACTGTATGATCTTCTACAGGAACAATACCTTCAGGATCGGTGCGGACAAGTTTGAAATCAGGATAATTAGTCCATTCATCTATTGTTGCATTATACACATAATAACCTGCATCATCTATCAGTAGATTATCTGCTCCTGAGCCGATCAGGTCATCAGAATAAATGAAATAATCATAACTCCATAATACATCACCAGAAGGTGTTACTTTGTGAATTTCACCTTCTTCTGAATTGTACAACAGAATGAATTCGCTTCCATTATATTTTATTGAGCTCTTTGAATATTGACTACCAAATGCTGTAAGTAATTGATATTGTGTGCAATAATCTCCACTTACTGAATATTGTATAAAATGTTCATATCCTGGATAGACCATTGATGTTATATAATAACTATTATCATGCTCAATCATATTATGAAACTGTGAAGTATCCCTGGTTGCAGTCCAGAGTGTATCACCTTCGGCATTGAATTTCATCAAATAACCATTTCCATCTCCATACCCGCATGCCAGAAAACCATTGTCGTTGGTGGGAATTACTGCTCTGAAGCGAGGTACATGAGGATTATTTGGATGCAAATCAAGATAATTTGTATACCAAATGACGTTACCTTCTAAATCTGTCTTCATGATGGCTGCCCCACCATTTTCTCCACCGGCAATTATCAAACCATCATCCAGGATCTTCATAGTAAGCATTTGTATATCTAATAAGTCTTCTACCCAATAATCATGAGTTGAAATTACATCGCAGTTTTCATCCAAGATATAAAGTGTAGTCCAGTCTGTTAATTGTACATGATAAGATATTGCGTAATACCTATCTACTCCATTTGATACCATTGAAGTGAAATTAGTATCCTCATAAGCTTCTGTATCCTGCTTACGCCATTCTATCTCGCCCTGGCTGTTAACTTTCCAAAACAACATCTCACGCCAATAAACAGGCCCGTCACCAGGATTCACAAAAGCTGTTGCTAAATATCCACCACCAATCGCAGGAATTACATTCATATTGTAAGAATCAGGATAACTGAAATATTCGGGATACAGATCCTGGTAAGGTAGATCAATTATCCAAGTATCTTGTGCCCATAGTATATTGAAAAATAAAAAGCTAAATGTAAAAAGAATAAGAGTTTTAGATTTTAGGTTACGGTTAGTTATAATCTTATACATATTATCTCCGTTAAACTTAGTCGTATTGAATCATTATTTGATATTTATAATTTTCTGAAAGATTCAATAACAAATAAAAGTTAATAATTAGAAGATGTCAAATTTTTAAAAAAAAAAGTTGCAGCAGTTTGGCATT